>JBIKTA010000367.1:0-3710 GCA_044348315.1 Burkholderiaceae bacterium
AACTCGGTCGTGTCTGCTACAACACGGCCTACCTGTTGGTTGTACAGTGGACCGCCTTCGGCGCCATTCTCGCGGGCGGCACGCCCGAGCAGCGGGTGCGGTGGCTACCTGATCTTGCATCAGGGGCCAAGCGCGCGTCGATTTCGGTGACCGAGCCGCACAGCGGATCGGATGTCGCAGGCATTCGCACCCGCGCGACGGAATTCGATGGTGGTTTTCGCATCCGTGGTGCGAAGGCCTGGTGCACGGGCGCACCCGTTGCCGATTTCATCGTCGTCGCCGCCAAGACGGGCCTGGAGGGGCGGGCAGGCATCGAGCTCTTCATCGTCGAGCGCGATCGGGCCGGACTCGTGATCGGTCGCAAGGAGGACAAGCTCGGTGGCCGGGGCATGCCCTCCTGTGAGCTCTTCTTCGAAGATGTCGAGGTACCCATCGAAAACCGTCTGGGAACCGGTGGCACCGGTTTCAAGGCCGTGATGGAGGGCTTCAACGCCGCGCGTCCTGTGATCGCGGCGCGAGGGGTTGGGCTTGCACAGGGCGCCACCGATCTGGCGATCGACTTCGTGAGCAATCGGCATACCTTCGGGACGCGGGTGTCTGACAACCAGGGGATTCGCTGGATGATTGCAGACATGACGACGAAGACCGAGGCCGCTCGCAACCTGACCTACCGCGCAGCGTCGATGGTTGACTCCGGCATCACGGGCAAGGAGCTGGCCATGGCGGCCGCAATGTCCAAGCTCTTTGCAACCGATGTGGCGATGCAGGTTTCGATTGACGCGGTGCAACTATTCGGTGCGGCAGGTGCGTCCAATGACTCGCCGATCAATCGCTACATGCGCGATGCCAAACTGCTCCAGATCGTCGAAGGCACCAATCAAATCCAGCGCAACATCATCGCTCAGGCCTTGATGGGCAGGCCGGGCGCGCCGGCGCCCCGGTGACATCTTGGGCTCGCGCGAGGCAGCCTGGATCAGGCAGTCGCCGCGCGCCTTGTTCGGGCCCCCGCCTGTTTGGCGGGGGGAGCGCACTCAGTCCACCATGGTCAGGCCGCCGCTCACGCTCAGGACCTGCCCGGTGATGTAATTGGAGTGGTCGCTCAGGAAAAACACGATCGCCTCGCCGACCTCCTCAGGCTGACCAAGCCTGCGAAAGGGTATGGCCTTGATGAGCGCGGTCTTGATGCGCTCGTCGGGCTGTGCATGAAAAAGAGGCGTGTCGGTCGGCCCCGGGCACACGCAGTTGACGTTCAGCTTGTAGCGTGCGGTCTCGCGGGCCAGCGACTTGGTGAAGGCGATCATGCCGCCCTTGGCTGCTGCGTAGACGGTTTCGCCCGAGCTGCCGACGCGGCCGGCATCGCTCGACACATTGACGACCTTGCCCCCGCCGGTATCGATCATTGAGCGGGCGATGGTCTGCGTCAGACGCACCGCGCCCATCAGATTGATCGCCAGCACGCGGTCCCACATCGATGGATCGTTCTGCACAAAGGGTTCGACCCGGTCCCAGCCTGCGCCATTGACCAGCCCACCCACCCGCCCGTCGCCCAGGGCGATGGCAGCCTCGGCAAATCGATCGACGGACGCCGGGTCTGTAAGGTCGAGCAAGGCAAAATCGGCCTTGCCTCCCGCTTGCTGAATCATGGAAACGGTTTCCCTGGCGCCAGCTTCGTTGACATCGCCAACGATCACGTGAGCACCGGCCTGTGCGACGAGTCGTGCCGTTGCGCGGCTGATACCCGAGGCCGCACCCGTCACGATCACCGGGCTGTTACTGATCTTCATATCAAGCTCCCTTCAATTTTTCTTGCGTGCTGAAAGCTGGTCGAGGAACGACAGGATCAATGCGCGAGTGCGCTCGCTTGCAAAGAGCGTCTGGCTGCCCGAATGCTCGAGCTCGAAACCCCGCCTGTCCTGATGACCCATCGCGGCGTTGACGCATTGCTTGACGAGACGGCTCGCGAGCGGATCGTGCCCGGCAAAGCGCTCCGCGATCTCCTGGGCGCGGGCCTGCAGCTCGGACGCAGGCGCCGACCATTGGCAAAGCCCAAGCGAAACGGCCGTCTGGCCATCGACGATCTCCGCGCCTGCCAGCAGGCGGATGGCGGTCGCGCGCCCGCACAGGCGGGTCAGACGCTGAGTACCGCCGGCTCCGGCGAGGAGCCCGATACGCACCTCGGGCAGTCCGACCCGCGCCTCGTCGGCGACGATTCGGAGGTCGCACGCCAGCGCGAGCTCGAACCCACCGCCCGTGGCCGCGCCGTTGAGTTCGGCCAAGGTGATGTGTGGCAGTGCTTCGATGCGATCAAAAAGCTGCTGATAGACGGGGATCATCGCGGCGAGCCGATCGGAGCCACCGGCGGTGCCGAAGGCCTCGCGCATTTCCTTGATGTCTGCACCGGCGCAAAAGAGTCGCAACGCACTTCGGACATGCATCACGCTCCAGTCGTCACGCTGCTCCAGTTCATCAAGAATCTGATGGAAGCGCTCGACCCAGGCAGCGTTCAGTGCATTGGCTGGAGGGCGATCGAGCGTGACGGTGGCGATGCGGGACGAAATCTGCAGATCGATCATGGAGATGAATGAACCGTTGTTCAACCGGGATGATCGTCACGAACGCCAGTGCTGTCAAGAACCGGTGAGGCTCACCGTCGAACACGACTGAATGAGCGCTCGGTGAGTGTCTCGGATCCGGTTGACGCACGGCATTCATTCGTCGGAAGATGCCGGTTCCATTCCTCATCGAGCGCACTCAAGTCATTCCCATGAGCGATCAAGACACTCCGATCTCCGCCTCCGGTCCCATGAGCGGGATTCGCATCCTCGACATGACCCAATACATTCTCGGTCCCCTTGCCACGCAGCTGCTCGGCGACATGGGCGCGGATGTGATCAAGGTCGAAGGCCCGGCCGGGGATCTGAACCGCCACATCGGCCCGGCGCGCTACCCGCTCATGAGCGCGATGTACCTCGGGATGAATCGCAACAAGCGGAGCATCGTGCTCGACCTCAAGCGCAAGGACGACATGGATTGTCTGATGCAACTGCTCGACCATGCCGATGTCTTCGTGCACAGCCTGCGTCCAGATGCCGCGATCAAGCTGGGGGTGGGCTATGAGGCCATCTCCGCGCGCAAGCCCGACATCATCTACGCCAGTGCGCCCGGCTATCGGTCGGACGGCCCCATGCGTAACGAGCCCGCTTATGACGATGTGATCCAGGGCGAGAGCGGACTTGCTGATCTCAACTACCTGGCGAGCGGCGCCTATCGCTACATGCCGACCGTGATGGTCGACAAGTTCTGCGGGCACTCACTGTGCAATGCGATCACGATGGCGCTCTTTTACAGGGAACGGACCGGCAAGGGCCAGGTGGTCGAGGTGCCGATGCTCGAGACGATGCTGAGCTTCAATCTGGTTGAACACCTGTTCAATGGCTCGTTCGATGAGCCCCAGGGGCCGCTGGTCTACGATCGTGCAGTGATGCCCGAGCGTCGCCCGTTCGCGACCACCGACGGGCATGTGTGTGCGATGGCAACAAGCGATCCCCAGTGGCAACGCCTGTTCGAGGCTTTTGATCGGCCCGACCTGGTGGAGGACCCCAGGTTTGCGACGCTGATTGCGAGGTCGGGCAACTTCCCCGCGCTCTATGCTGCAATCGGCGCGGAGATTGGGCGGTACTCGACTGAGCAGGCGCTTGAGCGCCTGCGGC
>JBIKTA010000368.1:0-3703 GCA_044348315.1 Burkholderiaceae bacterium
ACAGGTGGTGCTGCACGTAAAACCACGCGCCCTGGTTCTGCGGCTCGTCCTGACACCAGACAAGATGACTCGCCTGCGTGTATTTTTTCAGCTCCGCCTCGAGAGCCTTATGCCCGAACGGATACAACTGCTCGACCCGTACGAGGGCAATGTCATCGCGGGCTCGCTCGCGACGCGCATTCAACAGATCGTAGTAGACCTTGCCGGTGCACATCACGACGCGCTTGACCTTGCGAGAATCGATTGCCTGGTCCGTCTCGCCGATGACCGTGCGGAACTCCCCACGGGCGAGATCCTCCAGCGAAGACACGGCCTCCTTGTTACGGAGCAGCGACTTCGGGGTCAGGATCACCAACGGTTTGCGGAACATCCGTACCATCTGGCGTCTGAGCACGTGAAAAATCTGCGCAGGCGTAGTGGGCTGGACCACCTGAATGTTGTGCTCGGCGCACAACTGAAGGTAGCGCTCGAGCCGCGCCGACGAATGCTCCGGCCCCTGCCCTTCGTAACCGTGCGGCAACATCAGCGTCAGGCCGCAGGCCCGGCCCCACTTCGTCTCCCCGGAGGAGATGAACTGGTCGATCACCACCTGCGCTCCGTTGGCGAAGTCACCAAACTGGGCCTCCCAGATCACCAAAGTGTTGGGGTCGGCCGAGGCGTAGCCGTACTCGAATGCGAGCACGGCCTCCTCCGAGAGCACCGAATCAATGACGATGAACTGACCCTGGTTCTCGGATACGAACTGAAGCGGGATGTAGGCGCCCTGATCCCACTTTTCCCGGTTCTGGTCGTGAAGGACTGAATGGCGATGGCTGAAGGTTCCACGGCCTGAATCCTGGCCGGACAGGCGAACCGGAAAGCCCGCCGCGACCAGCGAAGCAAACGCGAGATGTTCGCCCATGCCCCAATCGAGCGGCGCACCGCCGCGAGCCATCGCGCGACGATCAGAGACCACTCTTTCAACCAGCGGGTGGAGCTTGAAACCCTCCGGGATGGTGGTGATGCGCTCGCCCAGCCTGCGCAACTCAGCAAGCGGCAGGGCCGTATCGGCACTGTCTGTCCACTTGCGATTGAGATAAGGCGCCCAGTCGACGGCGAACTTGCTCTTGAAATTGGTGATCACCGGATCGGAGGTGTGCTTGCCCTCGTCCATCGCCTTGCGGAACTCGGCGACCATCTGCTCGGCATCGCCCACCTTGAGCACGCCCGCTGCAGTCAGGCGGTCGGCGTAGAACTGACGGGTACCGGGATGCTGCGCAATGCTCTTGTACATCATCGGCTGGGTCACCGACGGTGTGTCCTGTTCGTTATGGCCGAGCTTACGGAAGCAAATGATGTCAACAACAACATCTTTACGGAACTGCTGGCGAAAATCGAGCGCAAGCTGGGTCGCAAAGACCACCGCCTCCGGGTCGTCCCCGTTTACGTGCAGGACCGGCGCCTCGATCATCTTCATGACATCGGTGCAATAGATCGTCGAGCGCGTGTCGCGGGGATCGGAGGTCGTGAAGCCGATCTGATTGTTGATGACCAGATGCACGGTGCCACGCGTGCCATAGCCACGAGTCTGTGCCAGATTGAGCGTCTCCATCACGACGCCCTGCCCGATGAAGGCAGCGTCGCCATGGACGAGTACGGGTAGAACCTGATCGCCGTTACGATCGCCTCGCCGAACCATCCTCGCCTTGGCCGAGCCAGCGACCACAGGGTTGACGATTTCCAGGTGCGAGGGGTTGAAGGCGAGCGAAACGTGAACCGGACCGCCGGGGGTCGATAGATCGCTCGAAAAACCGTTGTGATATTTCACATCGCCAGAGGGCAAATCGTCGGCGTGATGACCCTCAAACTCTGCAAACAGATCGCGCGGCATCTTGCCCATCACGTTGACGAGCACATTCAATCGGCCGCGATGGGCCATGCCGATCACGATCTCCTGAACGCCGGATCGACCTGCGTGCTGCACGATCTCATCCATTGCCGCGATGAAGCTCTCGCCACCCTCCAGCGAAAAACGCTTTTGGCCGACGTACTTGGTGTGAAGATAGCGCTCCAGGCCTTCGGCTGCAGTCAGCCGGTCGAGGATGCGTCGACGTTTCTCGGGGGAAAACGTGGGACGCGCCCGGGTCGACTCAAGGCGCTCCTGCATCCAGCGCTTTTGCGCAGGATCCGTCATGTGCATGAACTCGGCACCGATCGCACCGCAGTAAGTGTCGCGAAGCGCCTGAACGATGTCACGCAGCGGTGCGTTGTCAAAGCCAAAGTAGGTGTTGGCCGCCGAGTAGTAGTTGGCGTGATCACCTTCGGTGAAATCGTAGAAGGCAGGCTCGAGTTCCGGGATCGACGGGCGCTCCTGCCGCTTCAGCGGATCGAGGTCAGCCCAGCGGGTGCCAAGGAACCGGTACGCAGCGACCAACTGCTGCACGAACACCTGCTTGCGGGCGGTCGCAACATCGCCGCCCATCATCTTGGGCTGCAGTGTGCCTTCCCTGGAGCGCTCGGCAAAGGACTGAACAATGGGCGCGTGTGCGACATCGCGCGATTGCGTGGTGCCGTCCGCTGCGGGCACCATTTGCATCGTATCGAAATACTGACGCCAGACCTCCGGAACCGACCCGGGGTTGTTGAGATAGCTCTCGTAGAGCTCTTCGAGATAGGGGGCGTTGGCGCCGAACAGGTAGGCGGTGCCCTGGAAAGCCTTCATCATGGATCGTCACCTTTGAAAACGAGTTTCTCGTCGAAGATGCGCGGATCCCTCTTCGGGATCCGCCGAGCCCGCCCGGCTTCCGGGTCAGGTCATCGTGACCGTTCAACATTTCAAGACGGGGGCGAGTGTACACCGAAGGCCTTGATTGGTATAGGTTGCACGCCGCGTTCGACGGGCGGCTGCGTGGCCCTGGACGGTCGGGCGTTCGACGGGGGGTGCTAGGTTTTGCGGGGTTGGGCTTTCGACGGACGGTTACTGTTTCTTGCGGGGTCGGGCTTTCGACGGACGGTTGCTGCTTCTTGCGGGGTCGGGCTTTCGACAGGCGGTTACTGTTTCTTGCGGGGTCGGGCTTTCGACGGACGGGCCCGGCCGGGCTCAAAAAACCATTCGCCCGCCGACCCGTCCGCCTGCGCCCTCCCGGGTAAGACCGCAACCGTCGTCTGCCCCCCGCACTGGAGTCTTGAGCGCCCGTCTGAGCCCCCGCGGAAGCCGTACCCGCCCGTCTATGCCATCCCGCGACAAGCCGCGACCCCACGGTCGCGCCCTCCCGGGCCTAGCCCCAGCCGACCGCCGAAGCGGCTCATTTGGGATGTGGGGGGTCTCGCGGGGTCGGGCTCTCGACGGACGGTTGCTGCTTCTTGCGGGGTCGGGCTTTCGACGGACGGGCCCGGCCGGGCTCAAAAAACCATTCGCCCGCCGACCCGTCCGCCTGCGCCCTCCCGGGTAAGACCGCAACCGTCGTCTGCCCCCCGCGCTGGAGTCTTGAGCGCCCGTCTGAGCCCCCGCGGATGCGGCTCGGAAGTTATAGGGGTTCGAATCCACCAGCGTTCACCATGTGGAGACCTCGACCCGCTACGCTGTTCGACGTTGAGCATGATGATTCGTTTAGAGCAGCCGCTCTGAATATCTCCGAGGCTGCAGCATTGCAGAGCGTCTCGCCCCTATCCGAACCTGTACTTTGGGCCGACTGGGGTATCTCATCGAACGCCTCGAGCGTGC
>JBIKTA010000408.1:0-3392 GCA_044348315.1 Burkholderiaceae bacterium
TTCGTGCCAACTTTCCCCAGAATCCGATCTTCGCCGAGACGATCGCCCGGCACCCCGAGCTCGAGTTGCTGACCTTCCAGCGTGAGGACCCTGCTTCCGCCTGGGCGGCCCTTACGACCGCCCACATCTATCAGATCAGTGCGGCGCGCGACGAGCTCGCGCCCGCCTTGCACGCCCGGGCCGAGCTGCTCGCGCGCTGCCCGAATCTCCTCTGCGTCTCCTCGGGCGGCGCAGGCTACGACACGGTCGATGTCGATGCCTGCACCGCAGCGGGTGTGCTGGTCGTCAACCAATCAGGCGGCAATGCCCAGTCGGTTGCCGAAGTGGCAATCGGATTCATGCTCGACCTCGCGCATCGCCTGTCGCTTGCGGACCGACGGCTGCGACATGACCGAGACTTCGTGCGCGAAGACTTCATGGGCCAGGAAATCACCGGTGCGACGCTCGGTCTCGTCGGCCTGGGCAATATCGGCCGCAGGGTGGCCCGACTTGCATCCATCTTTGAGATGAAGGTTCTGGCCTTCGATCCTTTGCTCGATCCCGCCACGCAACGTGAACACGGCGCCGAACCGGTGAGCCTGGATGAACTACTCGCGCGCTCGGACATCGTGAGCGTGCACTGCCCGCGCGACCCCAGCACGCTTCGCATGTTCGAACAGAAAGCCTTTGCCGCGATGAAACCGGGCGCCTACTTCATCAACACCGCACGCGGCGGCATCCATGATCAGCAGGCGCTCCTGGAGGCCCTCGAGGCGGGCCACATCGCGGGCGCCGGGCTCGACGTCTGGGAGGTCGAGCCGCCCCCGCTCGATGATCCTCTGCTGCACCACCCGAGGGTGGTGGCCACCTACCACTGTGCGGGCGTCACCACCGCGGCACGCCGGCGTGTCGCCCACTGGGCGGCCGAGCAACTCGTCGGCCTGACCCTGCGCGGAGAAAAGCCCCCGCGCACGGTCAACCCCGAGGTCTGGCCCCGGGTGCAGGAACGCATCCTCAGTCTGCTTTCGCGCCCGAGGCCTTGACCACCGCGCCCCAGCTCACGATCTCACGCTGGAAAAACTCGGCAAACGCCTTCGACGATCCGTTCATCGCCGTGGCGTTCAACGTCTCGAGTCGGGCCTTCATGTCGGGCCCTGCCATCGCCTCGTTGACGGTCTGATTGAGCTTGCTGACCACGGCCTCGGGCATCTTCGCCGGACCCATCAGACCCCACCAGACCGATACCTTGAAGTCGGGATAACCCAGCTCGACGAAGGTCGGCACGTCCGGCAGCGCCGGGTGGCGCTCGGCACTGGCCACCCCGAAGACCCGCATCTTGCCCGCGCGGACGAAGGGCAAGGCCTGCGACAGATTGGTGAACATCAGGTTGATCTGCCCCCCCATCAGATCGTTCATCGCCGGCGCACCGCCCTTGTAGGCAATATGCGTCATCTGCAGGCCGGCTGCGGCCTTCAGCATTTCCGCCGACAGATGCTCGGTCGTGCCCGCGCCGCCTGAACCGAAATTCAGCGAACCAGGTTTCGCCTTGGCTGCGGCCAGGAATTCCTTGAAATTATTGCCGGGTGTCGCCGGTCCGGCGAGCATGGCGGTCGGCACGCCCGCGATCAAAGCCACCTGGGTGTAGTCGGTTGCGGGATTGAAGGGCAGCTTGGCAAACAGCGTGGCATTGACCGCGTTACCTGGGGAGGCCATCAGGAGCGTATAGCCATCCGGCGCCGACTTGATCACGTGCTCGGCCGCAATGTTGCCGCTCGCGCCGGTGCGGTTTTCCACCACCACGGGCTGACCCAGTCGCTTGGCGAGTTCCTGGCCAATCGCCCGCGACTGGGTCAGACCGCACCCCCTGCGCCGAAGGGCACGACGATGCGCATGGGTTTGTCGGGGAAGGCCTGAGCCTGCGCCACGGTGGGCAGCCCGGCCAGGGTGACAGCACCGAGAGTCGCGAGCGCGCCGGCCAGGGCCTGCCTGCGGGACCGGGCCTTGAGAGTTTTTCGGATATGAATCATGGAGTTCTCCCTTTGGGTTGTGGATACACATCGCCGTAGTAGGCACGAATCTCGTCCATCTGCGAGGGCGGAGGGGGCGCGAACATGGCCCGCTTGCTCGTCCAGTTGCCCTTCATCAGAGCACGGGTGCGAACGGCCGCCTCGCCACTCTTGACCAGCGCATACACGCCATTGAGGATGGGCACGGTTTGGTCGACCTCGAAGATTTCCTCTTCGGCAAGCAGCGTCATCAACACGCCCACAGCCGGAATCACCACCTCGGCACCCGCCTCGCTGCACCGCCGGGCCGCGGCAATGAACTCGTCGCGCAAACGCGCACGCACGACGGGATCGACAAATCCGGCATCGAGATCGACCAGCCGCTCGACGGTCATGCGCTCCACCGAATGCAGCCGCTCGCGCAAGCCGTAGCGACCGATGTTCTCGACGATCTTGGGGGCGTGCTTCGCATTGCCAGTGACGAGCGCAAAATTGGCGCCCATGGTGCAGGCCATCAGCGATGAGGTTTCGCACAGACCCAACACCGGGATCGAGGTCAGCTCACGCGCCTCACGCAGACCCGGATCGCCGATATTGCCGATCAGGAAAGCGTCAAAGCCCTCGCGCGTGGCGCGCTGGACGTTATCGAGCACTTCCTGGGTCTCGATGAACTCGAGGTAGCGATACTGGTCGCCGACCCCGCCCCGGACGGTGATGCCGTGCACCTCTATCTCGGTGCCTGGATCACAGGCGCTCGCCAGCACCTGCCGCAATCGCGCGTTGTAGCCCGGCCAGGCCTCGGGCCGGGTCATGCTCTGATACCAGAGTCTCATCGTCTGCCACGCCTCCGCAAAGATTCCTGATGGCCCGGCCTCGATCGCCTGAACGGCATCCGGGCGGTTTTCTGCTGTGGCCGTGAATGTACCGGCAAACGCTCCACCGCCCAAGCCGCGCCGTACCAATTCGTCAAGCGCAGCTTGCGCGCAGGACGCTTGAGCTCAGAGCCACGCCTTATCGGGCGCTTGCCCGGCGACGATCGAGCGAGGCGAGAAACACCGCATAGAGGAGCGCACACGCCACGCCGATCGCATACCCAATCCATTTGTCCGTCATGGAGAGTGCCACCGCTGTAGCCAGAACAAAGAAGGCCACACCGACCAGCCCGCGCGCAAAGCCACGCAGCAGAGCGCGTGCGGCCTGACCGCCATAGAGTGCCTGCGTGAAGGCTGGCAGGATCGAACCATTGATCGGAAAGGTGAGCAGCACCGCGCTCACCCAGGCTGGTGTGCGATCGGCCGCCAGCACGACACAGGCCGCCATCGAGAGCGCCGCGACCATTCTGACCACAAATTCAGAGACCGGGATGGCCACCGGTCCGCGCAAGGCCTCTGCGGGCGGCATCGCACG
>JBIKTA010000021.1:0-12202 GCA_044348315.1 Burkholderiaceae bacterium
TGATGGACGAGCGCGTGCTCCGTGCCGCTTCGCGCTCGATAAAGACCGTTTGTCCAGTAATGCACATCGGTGGCGTGTACGCCACAACTGCGCGAAAATGCGTAGACCCAACCCTAGGAGTGCCCAACGATGATCCATCGCACCCGCAGACAGCTGCTCATTGGCACTGGCGCCGGCATCACCCTCGCCTCCGTGGCAGGCGCACCGGCCATCGCTCAGGCCACCTGGCCCACCCGCCCCATCCGCCTGGTCGTGCCCCAGGCCGCAGGCGGCGGCTCCGATACCATCGCCCGCTTCGTCGCCGAGCGGGTGTCGGCCGCGCTCCAGCAGAGCATCGTGGTCGAGAACAAGCCGGGCGCAGCCGGCATGCTGGGCGCCGAGATCGTCAAGAACGCGGCGCCCGACGGTTACACCATGCTGTTGAGCGCAATCGATACCATCACCGCACCCATCGTCAGCACGCGCAAACCCTTCGATGGGGTGCGCGATTTCGCGATGATCACGCAGCTCACCGCCTCGCACAATGTCTGGCTGGTGGGCCCAAGCTTTACCGGCAGCACAATGGCCGAACTGGTCGCCGCGGCCCGGGCCAATCCCGGCAAGATCGACTACGCCTCATCAGGCGTGGGCAGCATGCAGCATCTGGCCGGTGCCATGCTCGCGCGCCTGGCCAACGTGCAAATGAACCACGTGCCCTATCGTGGCGGACCGCCCGCTTTTGCCGATGTCGTGGGCGGCCGCATCCCGGCAATGGTCTCCGGCATGCAAGGCGCGCTCCCGCAGATCAAGGGCAAAAAGGTGCGCGCGCTCGCCGTCACAGGCAAGCGCCGCACCGCAGCGCTGCCCGATGTGCCGACCGTCGCCGAGGCGCTGGGCCTTGCCGACTATGAGGCCCTCAACTGGCAGGCTCTCCTCTTTCCCCGCGGCACCCCCCAGCCCATCGTCGATCGCATGGCAAGTGCGGTCATTGGCATCCTGCGCCAGGACGACGTCCGCAAGCGGATCGTTGACATGGGCTACGAACCAATCGGCAACACCCCCGCCGAATTCGCCGCAGTGGCGGCCCAGGAACAGACCCGCTGGGCCACGATCATCCAGGCCGCCAACATCACTTCTGAATGAGGAACACCGAATTGACCACCATCACGCGCGGCAATCCGCCCGGCATGAAAAATGTCCGGGCCACGGTCTACAACCATTTCGTGCGAGTCGATTCGCCCAAGGGCCTGATCTTTGTCTCGGGTCAGGTCTCCCGCGATCACGACGGCAATCAGGTGGGCACGGGCAGCATGCTGGAGCAAACCCGGCAGTGCATCCGTAACATCGAGAAAAGCCTCGTGGCCGCGGGCGGAAGCCTCGCCGACATCGTCTGGACCACGGTCTACACGACCGACATACGGGAGTTCAAACAGATCGTCGCGGCCCGCGAAGAGTTCTTCAAGGACCATCTGCCCACCAGCACCATGGTCGAGGTGGCGCACCTCGCCGATCCCGGCCTCATGGTCGAGATTCAGGTGATTGCGGCAGTCTGATGGCACCCGGCACTGCCATGACACGATGCGTCCTCGTGACCGGCGGTGCCGGCTACATCGGATCACATACGACCCTCGAGCTCCTGTCCGCAGGCGATCATGTCGTTGTTTTGGACAACCTTTCAAACAGCTCGGCTGAATCGCTCGCCCGGGTCGCCCAGATCACCGGACGCGCGCCCGAATTCGTCCGGGGCGACATCAGTGACCGCGGTCTGCTGGACGACCTGTTTGCACAGCACCGCTTCGATGCGGTGCTGCATTTTGCAGGGCTCAAGGCGGTGGGCGAAAGTGTTCGCGAGCCCGCCCGCTATTACGAAAACAACGTCGGCGGCTCGATCACGCTCTGCCAGGCCATGGCCGCCGCAGGCGTTTTCACGCTGGTCTTCAGCTCCTCTGCCACCGTCTACGGCGACCCGGTCGAAGTGCCCATTCGCGAGGACATGCCCCGGGGCGAACCCACCAATCCCTACGGCCGCTCCAAGCTGATGGTCGAACAAGTACTCACCGACCTCGCAGCCGCCGATCCCCGCTGGCGCATCGCGCTGCTCCGCTATTTCAACCCCGTGGGCGCGCACGAAAGCGGACGGATCGGTGAGGACCCTCATGGCATTCCAAACAATCTGCTCCCCTACATCGCACAGGTCGCGATCGGGAAGCTCTCAAAGCTCGCCGTTTTCGGCAATGACTACCCCACGCCCGACGGGACCGGGGTGCGCGACTACATCCACGTGGTCGACCTCGCGCTCGGACACCTGAAGGCGCTCGACGCGCTCGCCACGCGGCCGGGCGCACACATCTGGAACCTGGGTACCGGCCAAGGCTACAGCGTGCTCGAAATGGTGCGCGCATTTGAGGCGGCAAGCGGCCAAACCATCCCCTACGAGATCGTCGCACGTCGGCCGGGTGATATCGCGAGCTGTTTCGCAGCGCCCGCCACGGCCGAACGCGAGCTTGGTTGGCGGGCCACACGGGGCCTGCACCAGATGATGATCGACACCTGGCGATGGCAATCCGGCAACCCGCAAGGCTTGCGAGCCCCGCAGCCAGGCACAAACTGACCCTCTCGGCGAAGTGAAGGCGAATTCAGTGAACAGCATCCGACAGGCCCTGCGCGATCTCCGCGCGTTGCTGCGCTCGCTGCGCATCTATCGCCTCGACCGCCGACACACCCGCACGCTACGAGCCTTCTACCAGCCATTCGTGCCCTCTGGCGGTCTGGTATTCGATATCGGTGCGCACGCGGGTGATCGCACCGCCTGCTTTCGCCGGATGGGCGCCCGGGTGGTCAGCATCGAGCCCCAGCCAATGTTTGCAGGCTTTCTTCGCCTCAATCACGCCTTTGACCGCTCGGTGACCGTTCTGCAGTGCGTGGTCTCGGACACGCCGGGCACCCGAACCTTCATGGTCAACTCCAGCAATCCGACGGTCTCGACCCTGTCGAGCGATTTCGTGCAGGCCGCACAGGCGCAGGACGCCACAAGCTGGGCCGGCCAGGTCTGGGATCGCTCCTCGAGCGTCACCGCTGTCACGCTCGATCAGCTGATCGAGCAACACGGCCGGCCGGACTTCGTCAAGATCGATGTCGAGGGCGCCGAGCTCGATGTCCTGCGCGGGCTGTCGACCGCGCTCCCGCTGCTGTCGTTTGAATTCACAATGATTCAGCGCGAGCTCGCCCACGAGTGCCTGGCGCGCTGCGCCGCACTCGGCATGACGCGCTTCAACGTCTCGCTGGGCGAATCGCACGCCCTGCATTTTGCCCAATGGGTCGACCTTGCAACGCTGCGAGACTTTGTGAACGGGCTGCCGATCGAGGCCAATTCCGGCGACATCTACGCGGCCAGCGGACCCGGGTCATGATGGGTCCGGGCCCGACCGTGCTCCGCGACCTCGTGCTCGTCGGGGGCGGGCACAGTCATGTGGGGGTACTGCGCCGGTTCGCGATGCGGCCCGAGCCCGGGGTGCGCATCACGCTGATTTGCACCGACGTCGATACGCCCTACTCCGGCATGCTGCCTGGCTACATTGCCGGCCACTACAGTTTCGATGACGTACACATCGATCTCGCGCGCCTGTGCGCGTTTGCCGGGGCGCGCTTCTACCACGCTGCGGTGATCGGCATCGACCGCGAGCGTCGCGAGGTGCTGCTGCGCGATCGGCCGCCGGTTCCCTACGATTGCCTGTCGATCAATATCGGCTCGACGCCCCAGATGTCGGGCGTGCCGGGCGCGGACCGCTACGCGGTGCCGGTGAAACCGATTGCACAGTTCAACCGTCACTGGCTGGATTTGCTTGCCGAAATGCGCACTACTGACACGCTTGGCGAACGGCCCAAGACCATTGCGGTCGTGGGCGGCGGCGCAGGCGGCGTGGAGCTGCTGCTGTCGGTGCAATACCGCCTGCAGCACGAACTGCATCTGAGTGGCCTCGATCCTCGCGACCGGCTGGCCTTTACGCTGATCACCTCGGGCGCGAGCATCCTTCCCACGCACAACCCGCGCGTGCAGCGCCGCTTCATGTCGATACTGGCCCGTCGAGGGGTCAGCGTTCATCTCGGCGCACGGGTGACGGGAGTGGGGAGCGATGCGGTGCAGATTGCCGATGGCACACAGATACCGGCCGATCGCGTGCTCTGGGTCACGCAGGCAGGTGGTGCGGCGTGGCTGCAGTCGACCGGACTCGCGCTCGATGAACACGGATTCATTCGGGTGAACGCGCACCTGCAATCCATCGACGACCCCTTGATTTTTGCAGCGGGCGATATCGCATCATTCGAGGGCAAACCGCTCGAAAAAGCCGGGGTATTTGCAGTGCGGATGGGACGGCCACTCGAGCGCAATTTGCGCCGGAGCCTGCGCGGTGAGGGGCTCGAGCCCTATCGCCCGCAACGCCACTGGCTCGCGCTGATCTCGACCGGCGAGCGACATGCGATTGCGTCGCGCGGCCCGATCGACTTTGCGGGCGACTGGGTGTGGCGCTGGAAGGACTGGATCGATCGACGCTTCATGCAGCGTTTCACCGATCTGCCTGAGATGAATCGCCATTCACACGGCGCGAGCCCGCCCGCTTCGCGCGCGCCCGAAGCGGGCCTGCCGCTCGATCAGGAGGAGTCGCTGCAGGCCTTGTCGGCGCTCGCCATGCGCTGCGGCGGCTGCGGCGCCAAGGTGGGCGCCACGGTGCTCGAACGCGCACTGTCCGGGCTTGTTCCGATCCAGCGGGAAGACGTCCTGCTGGGTCTGGATGCACCCGACGACGCCGCGGTGCTGCGCGTGCCGCCCGGCAAGGCGCTCGTGCATACGGTGGATTTTTTCAGGGCCTTCATCGACGACCCGTATCGTTTTGGCCGTATTGCCGCCAACCACGCGCTGGGCGACCTATTTGCGATGGGCGCCGAGCCCCAGAGCGCAACCGCGATCGTCACCGTGCCGCCCGGTCTCGAGCGCAAGGTCGAGGACACGCTGCGTCAACTGATGCAAGGCGCGCTCTCGGTTTTGAACGAGGCGGGCTGCGCGCTGGTCGGCGGGCACACTGGCGAGGGTCAGGAACTCGCGCTCGGATTTGCGATCAACGGACTGATCGATGAGGACCTCCGCGCGCTGATGAGAAAGGGGGCGATGCGCCCGGGCGATGCGCTGATCCTCACCAAGCCCATCGGCACCGGGACGCTCTTCGCCGCACATGCCCGACACGCGGCGCGCGGCCGATGGATCACAGCGGCGCTCGCAACGATGCAGCAATCGAACCAGACCGCGTCCCAGATCCTCCGGGCGCAGGGCGTGCGGGCCTGCACCGACGTCACAGGTTTTGGCTTGATCGGGCACCTGATCGAAATGACACGGCCCTCAGCGGTCGACGTGACCCTCGATCTGTCCGCGCTACCGAGGCTGGCGGGCGCGACCGAATGCATCGAGGGCGGCATCGCCAGTTCACTGCAGGCCGCGAATCTGCGTCTGCGTCGGGCGCTGCGCAATCCTGAGCCCTATTTGCACGACCCCCGCTATGCGCTTCTGTTCGACCCCCAGACCGCAGGGGGGCTGCTTGCGAGCGTGCCTGCCGATAAGGCGGCAGAGTGCCTGCGTGCACTGCGCCAGGCGGGCTATACGGAGGCCGCCCAGATCGGCCGGGTGACTGCAGCCACAGGCGCGGCCGAGCCGATCACGCTCGAGGGGTGAAGCGGTCCGCCAGGGAGTCGCTTGACAGCAATTCCTCAGCGGGAGCTGCTCAGGCGGGCGGCCCGTCAGAGGCACTCGTTCAGGCAGCCGGTCCGGCGACCCTCGCGCCTTCGATGCCATGCCGACGCATCGATTGCGCAACAAAACCACCCGCCTTCATCCGCTCGACGAAATCACGCAAGACCGCAATCGCTGCCTCGCCGCGCGCACGCGGTATGCCCATCGCCTGCTCGATCGTCATGAACGCACCGGGGATCAGCCGCAGCCCCGAGCCCGGAACAGCAACCGATTCGAAGGCCTGGCGAATGCCCGCCAGCACCTCGACATCGCCCGCCAGAAAGTCAGCGATGAGGGTCGGCACGTGCGAGCTCGGATGACGCACGATTTCGGCCGACCTGAGCGAGCGCGACAGATAGAGGTCATAGGCGCTGCCCTGCCCCACCATGATGCGATGGCCCGGCCGATCGACGGCTTCGATCGACTGCAGGGGGGACGCTTCACGCACCGCATACGCTCCCTCGATCAGCACATAAGGCGCAGTAAAAAGCAGCCCGCCCGCGCGCGCGGGATCGATCGCAAAAAAGCCCAGATCAGCCTCATCGCGCGTGACCGCATCGACCGACAGCGCCGCTTTTTCGAACACCTTGAGATCGATCGCCACGCCGAGCTCCGCCGCCCAGGCGCGCGCCAGATCGACCGAAATACCGAAGGGCTCGGCCTCAGGCGCGCCGCGCCCGGCCAGGATGGGGTTGCCGACATTGATGCTGGCACGCACCCGACCGCCGGGTGCGAGTTGGGCAAGGACGGACTCGGGAATTGGACTCATGGCTCAGAACACTCCGTGGCAGCGTAGCAGGGCGGACGAAAGACCCGCGATGATGGCAAACTTCCGGGGTGGGCGCGAGCCCTTTGACTTCAGAAACAACAACGCTCCGGCGGAGACGCTTACATGACCACCCCTGGCATCTACGATCGCGACCTCGACCGCAACCCGGCCAATTTTGCGGCGATGACCCCGCTTGACTTCCTTGCGCGCAGCGCCGAGGTCTACCCCAACCGCCTGGCGATCGTCCACGGCGACCTGTGTCGCACCTGGCGCGAATACGAAGCGCGCTGCCGGCAACTCGCGAGCGCGCTGTCACGGCGCGGCATCGGACGCGGCGACACTGTTGCCGTGATGCTGCCCAACACACCGCCCATGCTCGAGGCGCATTTCGGCGTGCCGATGGCCGGTGCCGTGCTGAACGCCATCAACACCCGCCTGGACGCCGCCACGATCGCCTTCATGCTCGATCACGGTGAGGCCCGGGTCGTGATCGTCGATCCGGAGTTTGCCGGCGTGATGCGCGAGGCCATCGCGCTTCGTCAGTCCAGTGCGCCCCTGCTCGTGGTCGATGTGCAGGACAAGCTTTTCACCGGAGTCTCGCAGCCCATCGGTTCGATCGATTACGACGCGCTGCTCGCCGAGGGGGACCCGGAATGTGCCTGGGCACCGCCCGCAGACGAGTGGGACGCCATCGCACTCAATTACACCAGCGGCACGACCGGCAACCCCAAGGGCGTGGTCTATCACCATCGGGGCGCTGCAACGAATGCGATCTCCAACATTCTCGAATGGGACATGCCGCGCCATCCCGTCTACCTCTGGACGCTGCCGCTCTTTCACTGCAACGGTTGGTGCTTCCCGTGGACGATCGCCGCTCGGGCCGGTGTGAACGTTTGCCTGCGCAAGGTCGAGGCGCAGGCTGTCTTCGACGCCATACGGACACACGGCGTCACCCACTACTGCGGCGCACCCATCGTGCACGGCCTGCTCGTCAACGCACCCGACGCGATGAAGGTCGGCCTGCCGCACGGCGTCAAAGCCATGGTGGCCGGAGCCGCGCCGCCCGCCGCCCTGATCGAAGGCATGGAGAAAATGGGCTTTGACCTGACCCACGTCTACGGATTGACCGAGGTCTATGGCCCGGCCACGGCCTGCGCCAAGCACCAAGACTGGGCAAGCCTCGATATCGGCGAGCGCGCCCGACTGAACGCGCGTCAGGGCGTTCGCTACCACCTGCAGCGCAGCGCCGAGGTCATCGATCCGGCAACCATGCAGCCGGTGCCCCGCGACGGCGAGACCATGGGCGAGATCATGTTCCGCGGCAACATCGCGATGAAGGGCTATCTGAAAAACCCCAAAGCCACCGCCGAGGCCTTCGCGGGCGGCTGGTTTCACAGCGGCGACCTCGCCGTGCAGTACCCTGATGGCTACATCAAGATCAAGGACCGGAGCAAGGACATCATCATTTCGGGCGGCGAGAACATATCGTCCATCGAGGTCGAAGACGTCCTCTACCGCCACCCGGCCGTGCTCGCCGCAGCCGTGGTCGCCAAGCCCGATCCCCGCTGGGGCGAGACGCCCTGCGCCTTCATCGAGGTGAAGCCCGGCGCAGAGGTGACCCCCGAGGCCATCGTCGCGCACTGCAAGCAGCACCTCGCGGGTTTCAAGATACCGCGGGCTGTGTTTTTTGGCGAACTGCCCAAGACCAGCACGGGCAAGATCCAGAAATTTGAGTTGCGCAAGAAAGCCGGGTCGGTGAGCGCGATCGACGTCTGACGCGCGCGGGGCTGTGCAAAATCGAAAGTTCAAACTTCGATCTTGCACATGATCCTTCGCCACGCCGCTGAGACACTCGAGCGCCTCGCGCTCGGGTTTCCGCTCGTGCTCATCACCGGCCCGCGTCAATCGGGCAAGACCACGCTGGCGCGAAGCAGCTTTCCGGGCAAGCCCTATGCCTCGCTCGAAAACCCCGAGACGCGGGTCTTGCCGCGTGGCTACTGGGCATCCGCGATGCGACTTCCCTCGCGATACACGCCGCACGCGGCGCATTGTTCGAAACGCTGATCGTCTCAGACGCCATCAAGGCAGACTGGAACGGCGGTCAGCCCGCCCGGCTGAGCTTCTGGCGTGACCAACGCGGCCACGAAGTCGACCTGCTGCGCGAGACGCCCGAAGGCCTTCAGGCGATCGAGATCAAATCAGGCAGCACTTTTGCGAACGACTGGATCGCCCCGCTCAATCACTGGCTGGGGCTGGCTCACGCCCAGCCTGCGCGGGGCATCGTCATCCACGGCGGGGATCAGGATACGAAACGCGAAGGCGTCGAGGTCATTGGCTGGCGCTCGGTGGGTCCGCTTCATCCTGAACCCAGTCGATCTCGAGCTCGGCCCGACTGAGCAGTTGTTCAGGCAGTGCCGCCTGGACCGCCACGCCCAGACGCTCAAACTCTCGCGCCTGGGTGATCAGATTGCCCTTGCCCGAGACGAGCTGCCCCATCGCCTTGTCATAGCTGGTTTTGGCCTGGTCGAGCTGACGGCCGAGCGACTGCATGCTCGCAAGAAAACCCTGCAGTTTCTGGTAGACCTTCGCGGCCCGATCGGCCAACTCGGCGCTGTGCCGGTTCTGCTGCTCGAAGCGCCAGAGCTGGCGGACGATATTGAGACTGGTCAACAGTGTCGTGGGCGTTGCCACCAAAATGCCCTGCCCGACCGCAAGCTCGAGGAGCGACTCATCGGCCCGCATCGCCTCGACAAAGGCCGACTCGACCGGAACGAACATGAAGACCATCTCGGGCGAACGAATGCCGGGCAAATCGAAGTAATCACGCTCGGCCAGCTCACGGATCCGGCTGGTCATCGCCTGAACGTGCTCTCTGAGCGCCTGGCGACGATCGCCCTCGTCATCGCTGTTGACATAGCGCGTGTAGGCGTTGAGCGAGACCTTGGCGTCGATCACCAGATGGCGCCCCTGAGGCAGACAAACGATCACATCAGGGCGTTTCCTGCCTTCATCGGTAACGAAACTGACCTCGCGGCGAAAATCCTGTCCTTCCTGCAAACCCGCCCGCTCGAGCACATTGGCGAGAATCAGCTCGCCCCAGTTGCCCTGCTTTTTGACCTGTCCTCTGAGCGCGGTCGCAAGCTCGTGGGCCTGTTCGCTCATCTGCTGATTGAGCGATTTGAGCTGACCGAGTTCGCTCCTCAGCATGGCCTGCTGCTCGGTATCGTGACGATGAATTTCCTCGACCTTGCTGCGAAACTCGTTGAGCCGCTCGCGTAGCGGATCGAGCATTTGCCCGAGATTGACCCAGTTCTGCTCGGTAAAGCGCTGCGCCTTCTCCTCCAAAATGTCCTGGGCGAGCGTCTTGAACTGCAGGCTCAGTTGCTCGCGCGCCCCCTGCAACAGCGCGAGTTTCTCGGCGGCCTGCGCCTGCTCGGCCTCGAGCAAGGCCTCGAGCCGGCTCGCCTTCTCGCGGGCCACGGCCGCCTGCTCAAGCGCCTGGCCGGTCTGCTCGCGGGCCACGGCCGCCTGCTCAAGCGCCTGGCCGGTCTGCTCGCGGGCCGCTGCCGCCTGGGCCTGCGCGTCATCGCGCGCGCGCAGCAGAGCCTCAACCATCTGTCGATGCCGCGACGACAGCACCCCGGCCGCCACTAGCGCGCCGGCGAGGGCACCCGCCCCGAGCATCAAGCCCGCAACCCAATCCACGATGACTCCCGGTGTGAATTAACGGCTCGCGCGGCGCAGCGCATCGAGCGCCTTGCGCCCGGCGCGCCCCTCGAACTGAATGCCGATTCGTTTGAGCTCGGACTCGAGCGCGCCGCGCGTGCGCGGACCGATCAGCCCATCGACCACTCCCAGGTCGTGTCCACGCGCGATCAGCAGTTGCTGCAATTCGCGCCGCTCGGCTCGCGTGAGCGCGGGATCATCGGTGGGCCAGGGCGTCACGAACGCCCCCGCGCCGCGCATCCGGTCCGACAGGTGGGCGATCGCGAGCGCATAGCTTTCCGCTGCGTTGTACTGAAAGAGCGCATTGAAATTGCCGGTGACCAGGAAAGCGGGTCCTTCGTTCGGCCCTGCCGGTCGGATGAGCGCAACCGAGGTATCGGCGCGCAAGGCACCCCGGGCGAGCGGCGACCCGTCGATCCGACGTACCCCCCGCCCCGCCCACGTTTCGAGTGGCTGGCGGTTGCGACGACCGATCATTGAGGCATCGAATCCCTGCGGCAGACGCACTTCGAATCCCCAGGGCAGCGCGGCATTCCAGCCGGCACGCTTGAGAAAATTCGCAGTCGAGGCCAGCGCATCGGGCACGCTGTCAATCAGATCGCGACGTCCATCCCCATCGAAATCGACGGCCAGACGCATGAAGGTCGACGGCATGAACTGGGTATGGCCAAAGGCCCCCGCCCAGGAGCCGCGCAGTTTATCGGGGGCCACATGGCCCTCCTGGAGAATTTTTAGTGTGGTGACAAACTCGCCCCGAAAGAACGACTGCCTGCGACCATAGCAGGCCAAGGTCGAGAGCGATTCGAGCAGCGGACGCTCGCCGAAACGCTTACCAAAATCACTCTCCACGCCCCAGACCGCAACCACCGTCGCCGGGTCGACCCCGAATGCCGATTCGACGCGGGCCAGAAGCTCGCTCCAACGTGCAAGCATCACGCGTCCATCGTCGACCCGTTCCGGATCAACCAGACCCGCCAGGTAGTCCCAGATCGGGATCACAAACTCGGGCTGGGCATCCAGAAAACCCAGGATCGAGGGCTCAGGCTGCAGGGCGCGCGTCAGCCGGTCGAAGGTCGGCCGGGTCACCCCCGCAGACTCGGCCTGGGGGCGCAGACCAGCGATGCAGGAGCCGAAGGTCTGTGGATCGAAACCCGCAGACTCCTGCGCGCGGGCGGGCGCCGAGAGCCCTGAGAGCCCTGCCGCTGCGACCCCCGCGGCCAGGACCTTGGCGATCCGTCGAATCCCAGGCCTTGCCGGGTCCGAAGCCCGCAATCGGGTCACAGGCCGCAAAGGATCGGATCCGGACCATTGGCCTCCGAGCCCGTTCACCTCACCACGCGCCGCCAATGTCTTCACCGCCCTCTCCCTGAACGCTCATGACCGCCCGCCCGCGCCCGGTTGCGCAGCCGCTCAGGCCGCCATCCGGGCGTGGCCGACTATACGAGTAAAATGCCAGTTTGTCTCATCGGGTCAATGCCTTGCCCACCGACTCAAACACCCGCGCCGCCCTCGTCCTCGTCATCGCAGCCGCTGTGGTGATGATGATCACCGCCGGCATACGGCTCACCTCCGGGCTGTTCCTGTCGCCGATCAATACCGCCACGGGTCTGGGTATTGCGAGCGTGAGCCTCGCGATGGCGATTGCGCAGTTCGTCTGGGGGCTCGCCCAGCCCGTCTTCGGGGCAGTGGCCGACCGCTGGGGCGCAGGGCGCGCGATTGTGATCGGCGGGCTGATGCTTGCCACAGGCACGGCGCTCACGCCGTTTGTGGATTCGCAGTGGGGCCTGATCCTCACGCTCGGGATACTCGGCGCAGCCGGTGCCGGTGCGGGCAGCTTTTCGGTGCTGATGGGCGCCACCGCCCAGCGCCTGCCGCCCAGCCAGCGCGCGCTCGCATCAGGCGTAGTCAACGCCGGTGCATCGACCGGCCAACTGGTCTTCGCGCCGCTC
>JBIKTA010000369.1:0-3676 GCA_044348315.1 Burkholderiaceae bacterium
AGCGCGACCGAACCCGTGCTGCGTGATGTGGGGCCTGGCGCGGCAGCGCCCATCGATTCGCCGCACCAGGTCGCCTGTCACTTCCCGGAAGATTGATCCCGGGAAGATTGATCCCGATCAGCGGCGGCTTTTCTCGATGTTCCAGAGCACCAGCGTGCCGGGCATGCCGATCACTCCCGACAGGCGGGGGCTGTGTGCCACTGGCGCGAACCACTGGCCAAAGGGCACGTACGGCACGACGCGCTCGTAGGCCGTCTGCTGGATCCGGGCGGCGAGTGCCTGGCGTTCCTCGAGCGTCTTGAGTTCCGCGAACTGGTCGATCATCTGCTGGTAGGGGGCATCGCAGGGCCATCCTGGCCAGGCCTTGTCGCAGGATGCCTGCATCGGGACATTTCCAATCGGATCGGAGACGATCAGGCCCGGCCAGAAGGTGAGCCCGATGTGCCAGCCGCCTTGCGCCGGGGCGGCGCGGTTGGCGCGTCGCTTGGACATCGACGCAAAATCCATCGCCTGCAGTTCGACTTTCATGCCCATCGCCCGGAGGGCCTCGACCACAGCCAGCGTCGAGAGGTTCATCGTTTGCACATCGGTTGGGTGCAACACGATGATGGACTCACCCTTGTAGCCGGACTGCTTGATCAGTTCACGGGCCTTCTGCATGTTGCGCCCGAAGTCGGCTTCGACGCCAGCCCTGGATTCGAGGGGTGCGCCGCAGACGAAGAAGGCGCCGCACACCCGATAGAGATCGGGGTCGCTGAACATCGTTTGCAGGATCCGCTGCTGGTCGATCGCGTACAGCAGGGCCCGGCGCGCTTCGGGTTTGTCGAACGGGGGATGGAGGTGGTTCATCCGGACCATCCCCTGAGAGCCCAGTTGATCGGTCCGGACGATCTTCATGCCGGCCTGACGAAGGATGGGCAGGAAGTCGGTCCCCGGTGCCTCCAGGTAGTCGACCTCGCCGTTCTGAAGCGCCAGCACGGCGGACTGGGGGTCGCGGATGTTGACCCACTCGACCCGATCGACCTTGACGTGCTTGCCTCCGGCGGTGCCGCTGGCGGGCTCATCCCTGGGGAGGTATCGGGCGTTGCGCCGGTACACCACCTTGGACCCTGGCACCCACTCCTCCCGCACGAACTCGAACGGTCCCGAGCCGATCGCCTCGGTGATCGGGCGATTGGGGTCGGTCTCGGCCAGACGCTTGGGCATGATCGCGGGCACGACGCCGCTGGGCTTGGAGAGCGCCTGCAGCATCAGCCCGTAGGGCTTGTTGAGCGTCCAGACCACGGTGCGGGCGTCGCGTGCCTCGAGCGAGACGGTGCGCTGAATGATCTGCCTGCCATTCGAATCGCGGGCCCCCCAGCGGCGCAGCGACGCCACCACGTCGTCTGCGGTGACAGGGCTGCCGTCGTGGAAGGCGAGTCCGTCGCGCAGCACGAAAGTCCACACCAGGCCATCGGCCGATTGGGTCCAGCTGCGCACCATCTGAGGTTGCGGCAACTGGTTGTCATCGCGACCAAACAGAAAATCGTAGACCATGGTGGCGTGGCGCTGCACGATGCCCACCGTGGTTACGATCGGGTCAAGTGATTGGAGGTCGGCAAACGGAACGACCCGCAGTACCCGGTCGTCCGCAGCGCGGGACTGGGTATGCGCCGGGCTTGCGGCGCCGAGCGCGGCCAGTCCGAGCACGAAGGCGAGCGCAGGCAAGGATTTGAGATGGATCATGAGGAGTCCTCGTCTAAATGAAGCCTATCGGACGGCGTGATATCCGTTGCGGGCGAAGCTTACGCCAAGCATCGTATTGGATGGTCGGTCGCTGAGGGTCTGCAAGGCTTTGCAGCGCGTACAGGGAAGGGGGCGGATAGGGCGCATCCGGCGGACGCGAAGCGGTCGGCCCTGTTTCGAGATACGCTTGGTACACCGATCTTTATCCTAGGTCATGAACGCGCTCACCCGACACCCCATCCTTTCCATCGCCTGGGCTCAGTTGCTGGGGACCTCGCTCTGGTTCAGTCCCAACAGCGCGGCAGACAGCCTCGCGCTTGAATGGTCACTCACGCTGGCCCAGTTGGGCCAGCTCACAAGCGCGGTACAGCTCGGTTTCATTTCGGGCACCCTGATCCTTGCAACGACCGGGCTTGCCGATCGGTTTCCGGCGAGCCGGGTGTTTGCGATCGCCTGTGTGCTCGGTGCAGGCTTCAATGCCGCCTTCGCGTTCCTCGCGAGCAATCTGGCCGAGGGGCTGGTGCTACGCTTTCTCGTCGGTCTGTGCCTGGGCGGCATCTATCCGCTGGGAATGAAAATGATCGTCGCCTGGACCCGTGGCGGTGCAGGCTCGGCCCTGGGCCTGCTGGTCGGGATGCTCACGATCGGCACAGCCTTGCCGCATGGGGTTCGCGCCCTCGGGGCCGACCTTCCTTGGCAGATCGTTGTCAGTGTCTCGAGTCTGCTCGCGGTGCTCGCAGCTTTTTCCATGCTGGCTCTGGGGGATGGCCCTCACTTGCCCAAGGCCGGCTCGGCGCGCTCGATGCAGTGGGGCGCGCCCTTGCGCGTCTTCCGCAACCGGACCTTTCTCGCCAGTGCGATGGGCTATTTCGGTCACATGTGGGAGCTCTACGCGTTCTGGACCATCGTGCCATTTTTCGCTGCGCAACTCATCCGCGCGCAGGCGCTGGTGGATCCCGGCTGGATGGTGTCGGCGATTTCATTTGCAGTGATCGCCTCGGGTGCGGTGGGCGCGATGGGCGCCGGGCAGTTGAGTATCCGGTACGGCAGCGCGCGACTGGCGGCTTGCGCGCTCGCCCTCTCGGGGCTGCTCTGCCTGCTCTACCCGGTTCTTGCCCACTGGAGCTTCGCGCTGGGCCTGGTGTTACTTTTGATCTGGGGCGTGGCCGTCGTGGCCGACTCGGCTCAGTTCTCGGCGCTCTCGGCGAGTGCCTGCCCTCGAGAACTGGTCGGCAGTGCGCTCGCGATCCAGAACAGCATCGGATTTCTGGTGACGATCGGTTCGATCACGCTCGTGACCGCGGTCATCGAGGAACTGGGCAGCTGGGTGGCCTGGTTGCTGCTGCCCGGTCCCGTCCTCGGCCTCATCTTTCTGCGTCGGCTCTTGCGCTGAGGCCCGCGCTACTGCGCCTGGATCGCGGTATTGAGCGTATTCCACAAGGGCTCGGTCCAGGGCACCATGTCCTCCCGGTAGTACCACCAGAAATGACCTCCCACATAATTGGGCTGATCGATTTTCATCGTGTAGTAGCGCGTGAGGAGCTCAGCTTTTCGGTCGGGGTCGCTGCTGCCGATCTCGCCAAAGCCGATTTTCGAGTTCGGAAACAGTGCGGCCAGTCTCGCGAAGACGGCCGGCCAGTCCGGGCGGAGTTCATTGCAGTCCTCCTCGTAGTAGCTGATGAAAACGTAGTCGAGCCCTTTTTTCATCCGGTCTGGAATGTTGGCTTCGGTCCAGGTGAACATCTCGTTTGCGCGCCTCGCCCAGCAGTCCTCGTTGTAGTAGAGCGTCATTGCGGTGGTCTTGCCCCGAGCCTTGACCAGATCGAAGGCACCGCTGATTTTGGCGACCACGTCTGCGGTGCGGCCCAGCCACTCCCCATTGACCTCGTTGCCGATCTCCCAGATGTGGATGACCTCGCTCATTGAGTCGAGGTAGCGGGTCGTGCGATTC
>JBIKTA010000370.1:0-3672 GCA_044348315.1 Burkholderiaceae bacterium
GTGACGATCACGCCCGCGCAGATTGCGATGAAGAGTGCCGGGATCTGCGAGATCAGTCCGTCGCCGATCGAAAGAATCGAGTAGGTCTGCACCGCCTGCCCGGCCGACATGCCGCGCTGCATGACGCCAATCAGTATGCCGCCCAGCAGGTTGACCGCGACAATGATGATGCCGGCGATCGCATCACCCTTGACGAATTTCATCGCCCCGTCCATCGCACCGTAGAGCTGACTCTCCTTCTCGACGATGCGTCGCCTGCGCTTGGCCTCATCCATGTCGATGGTGCCGGCCCGCATGTCGCCGTCGATCGACATCTGCTTGCCGGGCATGGCATCAAGCGAAAATCGCGCGGCGACCTCGGCCACCCGTTCGGCGCCCTTTGTGATGACGACGAATTGAACGATCGTGAGAATCAGGAAGACGACCAGACCCACCACCAGGTTGCCGCCGACCACGAAATTGCCAAATGTCTGGATGATGTCACCCGCATCACCCTGTAAAAGAATCAAGCGGGTGGTGGCGATCGAGATGCCGAGGCGAAACAGCGTGGTGACGAGCAGCACCGAAGGGAAAGACGAAAATGCAAGCGGCGAAGGCAGGTAGAGCGCCACCATCAGCAGGACCACCGAAATGGTCATGTTGATGCCGATCAGCACGTCCACCACCAGCGTGGGCAGTGGCAGGATCATCATGAAGACGATGCTCACCAAGATCACCGCCAGCACCAGATCGTTGCGGCTCGAGGCCAGTACCGCGAACCGCTGCAGCGCACTCATCGGCTGACCCTTTTTTCCGAACTGCGATTCGTTGGCAGGGCGCGCGCTGCGCGCAGGCTCAGATAGCTGCGCATCGCAGCCTGAGCCTCGTCAAGCCGCCCCAGGTCGGCCAGTACCCGCGAGCGCAGCGAATAGAACGGCGCGTCGACCGCGCCGCGCAGCGCCAGCTCGTCGAGCGCGCCCAGGGCTTTTTCGTGTCGACCCGCCCGGGAATGCGCGACCGCCACGCCCCTCAGGTGCTGTGGCGCGTCCGGCTCGAGGATGTGCAGGGTCTGGTAGATCAGCGCCGAGCGGTCGACGTAACCCTGCAGCAGATAGAGGTAGGCCAGCTGCGACAGCACGAGAGTTTCGCGGGTACCTGCGCTCATCGGGAGGGTGTCCCCATCAACCCTTGAAGATCGCGTTCACGTAGAAGTGAACGAGATCCAGATTGGCGCGCACCTCGGTGAGCAGTCGCTGGCACTGCTTGATGGTCCGGGTCTGTTCGGCCTGGGTGCCGCGGTCGTTGACCAGCCATTCGCGCAATTCTTCCCGCGCAGCATCGAAGGCCTCATTGAAGGCGCTGGGCAGCAGCAGCTCCGGATCGGCTTCGTTATCATCCAGGAGCCAGTTCTCGAGCTCGCGGTCAGCTTGCGAGCCCGCCCGCTCGTCGATCACCATCGCTTCGGCCGCTTCCAGTCCGACGGGGCGGGCGGCCTGGGCAAGCGGCGCGCTCTGCCGCTCGGTGATCACGGTGAGGCCGTGGTTCAGAGAGAGGTCATTGAGCCGAGCAAAGCTGCTCATGGACGCCAGTCCTGGCGAAATCGAAGGAGGCTCTGCGCGCCCCGCTCGAGCTGCGAGGCTGACAGCGAGGTTGCGGACCAGCGCAGCGCTGCGATCAGCCAGAGGTCGCTCGCTTCGCCCCGGGTGCCGACTTGCACGCCCGGCTCCTCGGGTCGCGCGGCGCGCTGCTCACAGGATTTCAGGATCGCGGCGAGGCGCTGTCCCTCCAGAAAAGGGAAGGGAAAGCCCGTCAGCATAAGCAATTCCTCCCCCACCTCCTGGAGCGTGAGCGGCATGTCATCGATCGAGAGATCGACCGATCCGCCCGCGGGCAGGGCGAGATCCTGGCGCCCGTGCCGAGCGCCAAATTCACGGAGGGTGTGAGTGATGTTCAAGCGAAACCTTCTTCCCGATCGATCGCGTGGTCGAGCGCGCCCTGGGCCGCGTCCAGCAGGGTCTGACGAGCGTCGGCCGAACTGTACACCTGGACGGGCAACTCCCGAAGCGCACTGCGCGCGCCCGTGAGCAGATGCACGGCAGCCTCCGGGGGGTCTGCCGCTCCCAGGTCGTCCGCGATCCGGGTGACGCGACTGGCGTCGACCCAGCGGTCGGCCGTCAGCGCGAGCAATTCCCGGGTCATGCGCGTGGCCGAAACCGGTGGTTCGAGGCCGTGGCGCCGGGTCAGGGTCGTGGACAGCTCGGCGCACTGATCGATCACGGTGCGAATCACCTTCATGTGGGCCAGGTCGGTCACCAGCGCCTGCAGCCGGACCGGGTCGCCCGAGGGGCGCGCAGCGGCGAGATCCAGACCGAGCGCTTCCCGCATCGTGTCGAGCACGATGTCGAAGCGGTCGTGTTGCCCATCGGGCACCATATCGACCAGACGCCGCAGGGTATCGGCAACGGTCGCCTCGCCCATGACCACCTCGCGGTAGTCGCTGCGAAACTGCGCGGCATCCTTTCCCGAGAGGTCTTTGACCGCTGCAAAGGTGTTCAGGTCGGCGTGAATCTCCTTGCCGTATTCGGCGTAGAGTTCGGCGGCGGCTTCGCGTGCTGCTTCGGCGGCCCGCCCCCCCGGGTCAGGGCCGAGTCGGCCTTCGCTCAGGCGTTCTGCCACCTCCATCAGCAGCAGGTATTGCTCGCTGGCGTTCCCGCCTTGCTCG
This sequence comes from Burkholderiaceae bacterium, assembly GCA_044348315.1. Lineage (GTDB taxonomy): Bacteria > Pseudomonadota > Gammaproteobacteria > Burkholderiales > Burkholderiaceae_E > SYIM01. Next base: position 2,702 of record JBIKTA010000370.1, read on the forward strand.
CGTGCGTGCTGCCTCGCCAAATTCGGGCGCTCGCGCGTCTTGCGGCCAACCGCCTCGATCGCCCGCTCGGCGGCGCTCTTGCCCTCGTCGCCAGCCTGCTGCTCGCCGGCGAGGGTCTCGAGCATGGCCGCCATCTGAGCCCGAGTCAGGCCGTTGGGCCGTTCCTCGCCCGAGGCCATGCGCTCCTTGAGCTTGCGCTCCTGAACCTTCGTCGAAAAGGCCTGGGTGAGTTCTTCGGCCGCATCGCTCAGGACGCTGGCGAGATCCGGACGCAGGTTGTCCAGCAAGGGCGCCTGCCCGCCGATCGGTCGGCCGGTGGCCATGGGCTGCCCGGAGGGCAATCCGGTCTGAATCGGGATCATCGTGACAAAGCCTTACCGCAACTTGCTTTTTGAAGCTTTGATTCTTAACATGAAACGTCTGTCCGGCCAAGCGGGCATCATTCGGTCGACTGGCCGACCCTGATCGCATGCTGGTCGGAGTTTTCTTCACACCCGTTTTCAAGCCCTGTCACCGGGATCGCTTTTTTTCCCGGTCGACGCCCAACCAGAGGTCTGTCATGTCGGATAAACCGGTCGATGCCGTGATTGCCGAGAGCAAGGCGCTGATCGCTGAGCACGAAGCGCTCGCCGCCCGTCTCGACCACCTGGTCGAGGAGGCGACAGCGATGGCCGCGCGGGCGGCCGGTCGTGATCCTGCAACCTTCGACATCGAAGCCTATCTGCGTGAAACGCTGTCGACGGCCGAATACGAGAAGGTCGCTCGCGAAGCGCGGGAGCAATGGGACAAGATGGCGGCCGACCAGGGTGTTCGCCAGCCGTCAACTGTCTATGATTCGATGCCCTCTGCCCGTCCGGCAGGCGCCCGTCCCCACCGCCGCATGGTCTGACCGGTTCAACTTGGAGAATTTGCATGGACATTACCCCATTGAGAGCCTCGGGCGTGACGAAATTCGTCAACGAGACTGTTAA
>JBIKTA010000371.1:0-3666 GCA_044348315.1 Burkholderiaceae bacterium
TTCGACGATATGGGTCTGGTGCTTGACGATCTCGCAACCAGCGCGATTGGCTGCGGTCGCCATGGCCTTGGCCACCTCGAGGCTGCCGCCATGGTTGATGCCGATCTCGGCGATCACGAGCGGCGGTTCGGTGGGGCCGATCTTGCGACCGGCAATCGTGATCGTCGGGGTGGTGGTCATGGCGCGCATTTGGGTGACAAAACCGTCCAAGTATACTGGCCGCCCGTGAGCACATCGACTCCGAGCCCTGCTTTTCCATCTGGTCTGCGTGAACGCGCAGGGCTGCTGCTTTACCGCCTGGTGTGGTGGCTGCTGTGGCCGATCGTCCTGATCCACTTCTTCCGCCGGGGGCGAAAGGAGCCGCTTTACCGGCGATTCATGGTCGAGCGCTGGGGCCAGGTCAGCTGCCGTCTTGACCGTCCCGTGTGGGTGCATTGCGCCTCGCTGGGCGAGCTCAGAGGGGCGGCTCCACTGATCCGGGCCTTGCTGGCTGATGGATATCCCGTCTGGATCTCGACGCTGACCGCTGCGGGCCGGGGCGCGATCCACAAGCTCTTCGCTGACGAACTCGCCCGGGGGCTGATGCAGGCCAGCTACGTGCCGCTCGATCGGGTAAGCGCGGTCAGACGATTCATTCGCACCGTACGGCCATGCGCAGCCCTGATGACCGAGAATGACACCTGGCCGGTTTTGCTGACTACGATCCGCGCCGAGGGCGTTCCACTCTGCATGGTGAATGCCCAGTACTCCGGGAAGAGTCTGGCTCGTGACCTCCGCTGGGGGGGCTTTCGTGCGGGGGTGTTTCGCTGCTATGAGCTCGTGCTCTGCAAGTCCGAGCATCACGCGGCGCGTTTTCGGCATGTGGGTTGCCCGCGGCTCGAGGTGGCGGGCGAGATTCGATTCGATTACCCGATCCCGCAGGCGCAGCTCGATGCGGCAAGGGCTATGGTCGAACGTTTCGGGCTCGCGCCCGGTCGGCGCCCGGTGCTTGCGTTGGTCAGCATCATCGAAGGCGAGGAAGCGTTGATCAGGGGCGTGATGGAGCGCCTGCGCGGCGATCCAATATTTGCGGCGCAGGGCCGGCCACTGTTTGTTCTGGTGCCTCGCCAGCCGCACCGTTTCGAGCCCGTGGCGTCGACGCTTGCTGCCGCGGGATTCAGGGTGCTCCGCCGGTCGCAGTGCCTGGACACGGCGCTTGGGCCGCTCGAGCCAGCCTCGGGCGATTCGCAGCATGAATGGGATCAAGTCGACGTGCTGGTCGGAGACAGCCTCGGTGAGATGTTCTTCTATCTGGCTCTGGCCCAGGTCGTGGTCGTCGGGGGCTCATTCACGGCGATGGGGGCTCACAACGTGATCGAGCCGATGGCGCTGGCGAAGCCGGTGATCGTGGGGCCGGTGATTTGGACGATCGAGTTTCCGGCGGTCGAGGCGCTGGCGGCCGGCGCATTGACGCAAGTGGGTGATGCCGACGGGCTCGTCGCCGCGCTGCGCGAGTTGTTCGCGGATCCGGCGCGCCTGGATGCAGCCGCCCGCCGTGCGGCGGATTTTTACGCCCGGAACGCGGGCGCCACCGATCGGCACATGGCTGCGCTGAGGGAATGGATGGGGGGCAATTGGCAGCGCGGTTCCGACGAGCGCTCAGGAGCCGGATCAGTGGACGTGCGGGGATCTGGTCGATCATGAGTATCGCCCTGCACGCCTATCGCCTTCTGTCGCGAATGCTGGCCCCGCTCTGGCGCCGGACCTTGCGTGACCGGCTGGCCCGGGGCAAGGAGACGCCCGAGAGCGTCGCGCAGAAGTTGTTCGAGCATGCGCCAGAACGTCCTTCAGGCGTCTTGGTCTGGGGCCATGCCGTCGGAGTGGGTGAAGTGCTGGCCTTGGCCGGTTTGTTGCGTCAGCTGGGCCGGCAGATGCCCGACGCCTCGTTTCTGATCACGAGTTCCGCGCGCAGTTCCGGGCAGGTGCTTGCCTCGGGCAATCTTCCGCCGCGAACCATTCATCAGTTTGCCCCGATCGATACGCCCGATACCGTGCGGCGTTTCCTCGATCACTGGCGGCCCGATCTTGGCATCTGGTGCGAGATGGACCTGTGGCCGGTGACCCTAGCCGCGGCGGCGCGCACCGGCATACCCTGTGTTCTGGTCAACGCCCGGATGTCCACGAGCTCGATGGAGCGCAGGCGTAAGGCCCGCGCGCTCTACCGGCCCATCCTCGGCGGGTTCCGAGCGATCTGGGCGCAGAATGAGGAAACAGTTCGATCCTTGACCGAGCTCGGCGCGCACCGCGAGCGCATCCAGGTGACCGGGACGATCAAGTCGATCGCCGCACCGCTGGGGGTGGACGAGGTGGCGTGGGGTCGCTGGCAAGCGGCTTGTGCCGGGCGTCCCGTCTGGCTGCTCGCGTCCAGTCATGCCGGTGAGGAACTCATCGGCCTCGAGGCCCACCGAATCTTGCAGGCAAGGTATCCGGGCGCGCTGTTGATCATCGCGCCTCGCTACCCCGCGCGTGGGGATGAGATCGTGCGTAGCTGTCCGCCCGGCACCCTCCTGCGCAGCCGTGATCGTGAATCGCTCCCCCACGGCTCGGGGGTGTATGTGGCGGATACCTTCGGCGAGATGGGGCTCTGGTACCGGGTGGCGCCTGTGGCCTTTGTCGGGGGCTCGCTGGTGCCCGTGGGCGGACACAACCCCTTCGAGCCCCTCGCGCTGGGGTGTGCGGTCATGCACGGGCCACAAGTCGCCAATTTTGCCGAGTCCTATGCGGATCTCGATGGACTCGGCCAGACTTTCCCGGTCGAGGGAGCAGATGATCTCGCGGCTTGCGTCGAGCGCTCCTGGCAGGGGCCCAGCCGGGACGGGTCAGGTAAAGGTCCCTCTCAAGACTGGTCGGCGCGCCTCAGCGAGTTGGAAGCACTTGCCCGGCGGAGGGTTGCTGCGGGGTGATTCGTCACCGCAAATCGTGGACAATGGCGACGCTTCCGGAACTGGCTGAACCGAGCAGCCTTTCCCGAGTCCAACCCTTTCAACCCAGGAGCAGTGCCCATGACTCAGAGCGCGAGCAACCCGTCCGGCGTGGCGGTGATGATGATGGATTTTCAAAACACGATCGTAGGCATGGTGCCCGAGGCCGAGCGGCCCCAGTTGCTGGCCAATGCGCAGGAAGTGATTCGGCTGGCCCGCGCACGCAGCCTCCCGGTCAACTACGTGGTGGTGCAGTTCCGCCCGGGCCATTCAGAGATCGCCGCGAGCAACAAGATGTTCTCCGGCATCAAGGCCGGCAATCTGCTGGTCGAGGGCACGGCTGGCGCCGCGATTCATGATGCCGTCAAGCCCGAGGCCGCCGATGCAGTCGTCGTCAAGCGGCGGGTCAGCGCGTTTGGCACGACCGACCTCGGTGCGGTGCTGAGCGCCCAGAATGCCCGCACGCTCGTGCTCTGCGGCATCTCGACCGGTGGCGTGGTGCTGTCGACTCTTCGTCAGGCGGCCGACATGGATTACCGGATCATTGTCGTCCGCGACGCCTGTGGCGATCCGGATGCCGAGACGCATCGTGTGCTGATGGACAAGGTGTTCCAGCGGCAGGCGACCGTGACGACCACGGCTGAGCTGGCCTCGGTGCTCGACAGCCTGGGGTGATGAGCGTAGTTGGCGGGCCGCTGTGATAGTT
>JBIKTA010000372.1:0-3665 GCA_044348315.1 Burkholderiaceae bacterium
ATTGCGCAGGTCGGGCCGCAAATTCGCGAGGAACTCGAGCGCAAACGTCTCGAGGCGCTTCAACAGACGCTGCGCGCCAAGGCCCAGATCCGCTGAAGCGGATGCCGGGGCATTCCCGGGAAGCTGACGCTGGAGCATTCCCGGGAAGCTGACGCTGGAGCATTCGCGGCCGGCGGCAGCGCGTGATGGCCGCAATCGGAGGTCCCATCAGGGCAAATCCTCGGCATCCCGGGCGCGGGCCACTCGCTGGGCCTGACGACGCTCGGCAAAGAACGCGCGCAGCAGGCTCCCCGCCTCCTCGGCCATGACCCCGCCCTGGACGGTCGCGTGGTGTGACAGCGATCCGATTGCAAACAGGTCAATCACGCTGCCGCAAACGCCCGTCTTGGGATCGGGCGCAGCAAACACGACCCGGTTGATCCGCGCATGCTGGATGACCCCTGCGCACATCGCGCAGGGCTCCAGCGTCACGAACAACTCGCAACCCGGCAAACGGTAGTTGCCCAGGCGGGCCGCCGCATCACGAATGGCGATCATTTCGGCATGCGCACTCGGATCGTGCGAGGCGATCGGCCGGTTGTAGCCCAGTCCGACGATGGCCTCGCCGAGCACGACCACCGCACCCACAGGCACTTCGCCAGCCTGCCTCGCCAGCAGCGCCTGCTCGATCGCCTGCTGCATGAAACTGCGATCACGATCATCCGTACTGGAGGACACCCGCTTACCGCTCTGGAATGAGCCCGCGGGGCCTGAATCGCAGCACGAGGAGCATGATGAGCCCCATGGTCAGGAGGCGCATGTGTGCAGCACCTTCGATCAGATGCGCGCGCAGGGCGCTCGCCTCGGGCAACCCGGATGCGAGCACACTCATCAGCCAAAGACCCAGGGGTTCGACCTGAATCCAGCAGAACCAGATCAGAAAGCCACCGAGCGCGGCACCGAGGTTGTTCCCCGATCCGCCCACGATCACCATCACCCAGATCAGAAAGGTGAATCGCAGGGGCTGGTAGCTGCCCGGCGTGAGCTGCCCGTCCAGCGTCGTCATCATCGCGCCGGCGAGGCCACAGACGGCCGAACCGAGCACAAACACCTGCAGATGTCGCGCGGTCACATCCTTGCCCATCGCCGCAGCCGCCGTCTCGTTGTCCCGGATTGCACGCATCATGCGCCCCCAGGGCGAATGCAGCGCCCGCTCGGATAGCCAGAGCAGTGCCAAGAGGATGGCCAGAAAGAGCAGCGCGTAGAGCACCTTGACCGTGATGACCGAGGCGTCGACCGGCGTCGCACCCAGCGACTGCGCGAAGCCCAGAAAGGCCTCGCTTCGCTGCAGGTCGACTTCGTAGGGGACCGGGCGCGGCAGACCGATCACGTTCTTCACACCGCGCGCGAGCCAGTCCTCGTTTTTCAGTACGGCGATAACGATCTCTGAAATGCCAAGTGTCGCGATCGCCAGATAGTCTGAGCGAAGACCCAAGGCCACCTTGCCGATCAGCCAGGCTACGGCTGCAGCCAGTGCGCCCCCGACAGGCCAGGCAAGCAGGATGGGCCCGCCCAGCCCGCCCAGGTAGCCGGTCGCAGCCGGATCGACGGCTTCGATTGCGGCAATCGCGGGGTCGATGATCCACCGCCCGGCGAACAAACCCACGATCAAGAGCCCCGCGACGGCCCAATTACGCAAGCGATGCCCGCGCAGACGCCGGGCGAGCCGCACCGCGAGCAGGATCAGGATGACGAAGAAGGCAAGCCCTGCGAGGAGTCGCAGGCCCCCGGCACTCCAGGCCGGCGTCACAGGAGGCATCGCGATCAACACCGCCGCGAGTCCCCCCAATGCGACAAAGCCCATCGTGCCGACATTGAAGAGTCCCGCATAGCCCCACTGGATGTTCACACCAAGGGCCATGATGGCCGAGATCACGGCCATGTTGAAGATCGTGAGCGCAAGCGTCCAGTTCTGGAACACGCCGGTGCCGATGAAGAGCAGCGCGACCAGCCCGATCAGTCCGCACTCCTGGCGGGAAAGTGCGCGAATCGAGGGCGCGCTCATACCGACCGCCCCCTGAAAAGCCCAGTGGGCCGAACCAGCAGAACAATCACGAGGATGGCAAACGATACCGCGAACTTGTAATCGGTTGACAGCAATTGCACCAAGCCTTCGGGGGCGAGCGACTCGGGCAGCAGGTGGCCGAGCACACGCTTGAATGCATAGGTCACCGAGACCTCCGAAAACGCGATCAGGAACCCGCCGGCGATCGCCCCCTGTGAGCTGCCCAGGCCACCCACGATGGCTGCGGCAAAGATGGGCAGCAGCAATTGAAAGAAGGTGAAGGCCTTGAAGCTCTTGTCCAGTCCGTAGAGCGTGCCCGCGGTCGCGGCGAGCGTGGCGGCCAGGATCCAGGTTAGACGCACCACCTGCTCGGGGCGAATGCCTGAAAGGAGCGCGAGATCCTCGTTGTCGGCAAAGGCGCGCATGGCCTTGCCGGTGCGGGTGCGATTGAGCAGCCAGAAGAGCGCCGCGACCATCAGAACGGCAGCAATCACGGTAATCAGCTGGCTGGTCCGTAGCGCAAGCCCCTCGGCGAGCCCCGTCATCTCGCGGAACTGTCCGACGGTGATCACAAACCGCGTCCCGTCCGAAAATGAATGATCCCCCACGCCAATCACCAGGCGCACGATCCCGTTCATCACGAACATCACACCGATCGAGACCATCACAAGGACGACCGGCGCAGCCTTTTTAACCCGGTAGTGCCGATACACCCAGCGATCAGTCAGCAGCGTGAGCAGCACCGTTGCAACGATTGCTGCCGGAAGCGCGAGCAGCGCGGTGGGCAGCGGCGCAATCGAGACTCCGAGCGACTGCAACCACCAGGTGAGCAGCACGGCAATCATGGCGCCGAAGGCCATGACATCGCCGTGCGCAAAATTCGAAAACCTCAGCACGCCGTAGATCAGCGTGACCCCGAGTGCGCCAAGTGCCAACTGGCTGCCATAGGCCAGCGCCGGAATCACGACGAAGTTGGCCAGCACAACCAGAGCGTTCAGGAGATCCACTCAGCCTCCGAGGAAGGATCGGCGGACTTCGGGTTCGGCCAGTAATTCGCGTCCGCTGCCGGTGAAGCGATTTGCACCCTGCACCAGGACGAAGCCCCGATCGGCGATCGCGAGTGCCTGACGGGCATTTTGCTCCACCATCAGAATGGACAATCCGGTGCGTGCGATATCGATGATGCGATCGAACAGCTCGTCCATGACGATCGGGCTCACCCCGGCGGTGGGTTCGTCCAAAAGCAGTACGCGCGGCCGGGACATGAGGGCGCGCCCTACCGCAAGCTGCTGACGCTGCCCACCCGAGAGCTCACCGGCAGCCTGGCTGCGCTTGGACCGCAGGACGGGAAAAAGTCCATAGACCTGCTCGAGGCTCTCGTGGAGATCGTCCTTGCGCAGAAACGCCCCCATCTCGAGATTATCCTCGACGCTGAGGCTGGCAAAAATGTTGCGCGTCTGCGGCACGAACGCCATGCCACGCTCGACCCGTCGCTGTGGCGAGAGCGCGCCGATATCGTCCCCATCGAGCAGTACCCTGCCCTGACGAAGCTTGACCATCCCAAAAAGCGCCTTCATCGCCGTCGACTTGCCCGCACCGTTCGGACCGACGATCACTGCAA
>JBIKTA010000373.1:0-3661 GCA_044348315.1 Burkholderiaceae bacterium
CTCGAGGAGTCGATGGCGGTGGCTGATGAGCTTCGCTACGCGCGCGAGGCCGAAAAGGCTCAGGCTGCCCGCCAGTTGGCCGACATGCAGATCGCGCTCGCCCGCCAGCAGCAATCCGGTGCCAAGCTCGAGTTGATCCGCCACCAGATCGCAAGCGCGCGGGTCAGGGCGCCGTTTTCCGGGGTCGTGGTCGAGGGCGATCTGCGCAAGAATCTGGGTGCCCCGGTCCGCAAGGGTGATCTGCTGCTGAAGCTGGCCCATTCGGCCAATCTGTATCTCGAGCTCGAGGTCGATCAGGTCGATATCCATGAGGTCCGCCCCGGAATGACCGGCGCCTTCGCGTTCGTGGGGCGGCCCGATCTCAAATACCCCGTCCAGGTCGAGCGGGTGGATCCCGCGGCCACGATGCGCGAGGGGCGTAACGTCTACCTCGTACGCGCAAGGATCGATTCGGTTCCCGAGGCTTGGTGGCGTCCGGGCATGGGCGGCGCGGTACGGCTCGATGTCGGGGATCGTCCGGTCATCTGGATCATCACCTATCGCACCGTGCGATTCCTCAGGCAGGTGTTCTGGCTGTGAACGAAGAGGATCTTGTCGGCCGTACCTTCAGCGACTCCTGGCACCGGGTCGCCAAGGTTCGCGCGGCCTTGCGCACGAGCGTGCGCGCCCAGCGGCAGATGTTTCGCGGCGAGCAGTGGGTCGTCTTGCGGGATGCCCTGACGACCGACTGGTTCAGGATCACCGAGGCGGCCTGGGCCTTCGTGAGCCGGCTCTCGACCCGCCGTACGGTCGAGGAGACCTGGGTGGAGATCGTCGATCTCGATCCCGATCAGGCGCTGAGCCAGGAGGAGGTGGTGCAGCTCCTGGGCCAGTTGAACCTCTCCAATCTGCTCGTGTTCGATCGGGCCGGCGCCGGAGCCAGCCTCTTCGAGCGCTATCGAAAGCGCACCGCCAAGGAGCGGCGCGCGCTGATGATGGGGTTTCTGTCGATCCGCATCCCCCTGTTCGACCCGGATCGCGCACTGGTTGCGGCAATGCCCTTGATCAGGATGCTGCTGAGTCCGCTCGGCGCAGTCGCCTACCTCGCACTGCTCGCACTGGCCGGAAAGGCCCTGATCGATCATTCCGACGCACTGTTCTCGCAGGGCGCCGGTCTGCTGGCGCCCTCCAATCTGGGCCTGCTCTATGTGGGGTTCGTGATCGCCAAGGTGATCCACGAGCTGGGCCACGCAGCGGTGTGCCGATACTTTGGCGGTGAGGTTCACAGGCTGGGTGTGATGCTGTTGATCTTCGCGCCGATGCCCTACGTCGATGCCACGGCCAGCTGGGGTTTCAGGCGACCTGCCGAGCGGCTGCTCACCGGCGCTGCGGGCGTGCTGGCAGAGCTTGCGGTTGCGGCGGTTGCGGCGCTCCTCTGGGCCCATACCGCCCCCGGCGTGGTCAACTCGATCGCCTACAACGTGATCTTCGTGGCGAGCGTTTCGTCGCTGCTTTTCAATCTCAATCCCCTGCTGCGCTTTGACGGCTATCACATGCTCGTCGACCTGATCGATGTGCCGAACCTGTTTCAGCGCTCCCGCGAGCAGCTCAAATATCTGGCCGAGCGGTACCTCTTCCTGCTGCCGCGCGTCAAGCCCGCCGCGCGGACCCGTGCCGAGGCATGGCTGTTGCCGATCTATGGCGTTGCGAGCCTGATCTACTGGCTGATGCTGATGTCGACGATCGTGTTCTTCATCGCCGAGCAGTATCTCGACCTGGGCGTGCTGCTCGCCTGGGTGCTGGCGTTCACCGTGGTTGTGGTCCCGACATTCAAGTTCCTGAAGTACCTTGCCACCAGCCCCAAGCTCACTCACCTGAGACCGCGGACGGTCGCGATCACGCTCGGGCTGATCGCGCTGATTCTCGGCCCGCTTCTCTGGGTGCCGATGCCGGACCGCATCAGGGCCTCCGGTGTGGTGGAGGCCGCGCGGCACCGGCAACTGAGCAGCGAGGTGGCCGGCGAACTGGTCGAGATCTTCGTCCGACCCGGGACGAGCGTTCGCGCGGGTGAACCCCTGTTCAGGCTCGAAAGCCGCTCGCTCGGCTTCGATCTGCGCGCGGCGATGCAGCAGCACGAACAGTTGATCGCGCAGGAACTTCGGGCTACTGCAATTTCGGTCGCCGATGTCGAGCCCTTGCGGCGGCAGCGTCAGGCCGTCGAGGCGATGGTCGGCGAACTCGAACGGCAGCGCGAGGCGCTTGTCGTGCGCGCTCCGATCGACGGGGTCTGGAGCGCTCCCGACCTGGAGCTCGGGATCGGCCGATGGGTGGGGCGCGGCGTCGCGCTCGGCACCATCGTGGACCCGGGGCAGTGGCGTTTCGTTGCGGTGCTGCCCCAGGTGGCCACCCATGTCTTTGACAACGAGATACGCGTCGCCGAAATTCGCCTGAAGGGCGAAGAGCATGTCAACCTGAACGCGGCCGAGGTCCGTGTCATTCCCTACGAAACGGGTGCACTGCCCTCGCGCGCGCTGGGCTTTGCCGGCGGGGGTGACATTGCGGTTGCGCCGGGTGACCAGAACGGCGTGACTGCGGCCGAACCCTTTTACCGGATCCACGCGCGGTTTGAGCAGGGCGCGGTGCAGGCCTCATTGATGCATGGGCGGCTCGGGACACTCCGCCTGACGCTGGGCGAGGCCCCGCTGCTCGTGCAGTGGGAGCGCGGAATCCGGCAGTTCCTGCAGCGGCGCTTCCGCGTATGAGCGCGCGCGCGCCCGCGCCCGGTGTCGAACTGGATGCGCCCGCGCGATTACCCGGCGCGGAGCGTCTGCCGGAAGGGGCCGATGTCCTGGCGCACTGGTTGCGGGGGCGATGGCGCAGGCGGGCGGCCCACCGCCGGCGCCTGGTGCGCGAAGCCCGGCGTTGCCTCGCCTGCTGCGAGCAACTCGCCACGCTGGATGAGCCGGCGTTCATCGAGAGGCTGGATCAGGCCCGCGCATGGGTCCGCAGCGACCCGGGTGAAGCCGGGGGCCATCTGGCCGAGGCTCTGGCAGTGGTGGGCGAAGCGGCCTTTCGGACTCGCGGGATGCGCCCCTATCTCGTGCAGTTCCTGGGGGCGCTCGCCTTGCACCGCGGCTGGCTTGCCGAAATGGCAACCGGTGAGGGCAAGACCCTCACCGCTTCGCTCGCCGGGGTGCTCGCCGGCTGGAGCGGGCGGGCAACCCACGTCGTGACCTCGAACGACTACCTCGCGCAGCGGGACGCCGAGGAGATGTCTGTCCTTTATGAACGGTGCGGTCTTCGCGTGACGTCGGTCGTGTCGTCCATGAAGCCCGAGGAGCGCTTGCCGTGCTATCGGGCCGATGTGGTCTATCTCACCGCCAAGGAGCTTCTGGCCGATTTCCTCCGGGATCAGCTCGCTGCGCGCGCCGGGCATGATCCGCAACGGATAGCGCTGCGCCGCTGGCTCGGCACCATCGCGCCGGATGCGCGCGCCCCCCTGCTGCTGGTGCGCGGCCTTCACCACGCCATCGTCGACGAGGTCGACAGCGTGCTGATCGATGAGGCCGTGACGCCGCTGATCCTTTCGGCACCGAGGCCTGCGCTGGGGCTGACCGAAGCCGTGACGCTGATCAGGGATGTTGCCGACCGGCTTCAGGAAGGACGCGATTACGACGTGTTG
>JBIKTA010000374.1:0-3658 GCA_044348315.1 Burkholderiaceae bacterium
ACCCTCTGCAACCGCCTGCGGGTCGGTACGCGCCTCAGCCTGTTCAAACCAGGCGTTGACCGCCTCGACCATCTCCTGCGTCGAGCGGTGGTTGGTGTCAAGTGCATGGATCCGACCCGCGCACGCGGACCTGGCCTTGAGATAGCTGTGGATATCGGCGCCGCGAAAGCCGTAGATCGACTGCTTGGGATCGCCAATCAGCACGATGAGCGTATCCAGAATGTTGTCTTGACAACGATATAGGCTATCGAAAAGTCGGTACTGCTCGGGCGAAGTATCCTGAAATTCGTCGATCAGCGCGACCGGATAGCGCGCGAGCATTCGACCACGCAAACGATCGCCGTTGGGGCCGGACAATGCGCGTTCGAGTCGAACGGTCATGTCGGCAAAGCTGAAGCTGCGGCGCTGTTGCTTGAGCGTTTGCAGTCGCTCGCCAATACGGCCGGCAGCGTGGGCGAGAAGTGCGCTTCCGGGCCCTTTCATCGCCGAAAGCGACTCGGCCAGCAACGCGAACTCCGCGAACATCGGCGGCAGCCTGAGCGTGCCTGGGTCGTTTTTATAGGCCTCGTACAAGCCTTCGGGCGTCAGCCTCTTCATCGCGGTATCGGTCAGCCCGACCGACTTCGAGACCGGATTTTTTGCCCAGTTGGCGAGATTCTCTGTCCATTGCCTGACGCGACTCGGACTGAGCGTTCTGCGATTCCAGGGCTTTGACGTTGGCGCCACCTCGACCTCGCACCAGTCCGTTATTGCCTGTGCACGCTCGACCCAGCCCTCGCTCAGTTGTGCGAGCCTCTCGCGCTCGGCCGCAATCCATTGGCCTGCACAGTCCTGTAACGAGCGCGGGTCGGCCGCCCAGTTCAGTGTGCGCTTGAGGAGCGGCCTCACGAGGCTAGCGAGCGCCTCGGCGTCTTCCCAGACCGCGCACACGGTCTCGAGCGCTTCGCCGTGAAGCGGATAACAGTGCTGACGCCAGTAGTCGCGAATTGCTTCCTCGCGCAGGGGGTCCTCCTGGGCCAGCAGCGTCTCGTCGAATGGGCTGCCGGTGTCGAAGGCATGCTCGTTGAGCATTCTCTGACACCAGGCATCGATGGTCATGACCGCCGAATCGTCCATGGCCTCGGCCGCGGTCGCGAGTCGCCAGGCGGCCTGCTCGCGCGCAGCGCCGTCAGGATAATCATCCTTGAGTGCTTCGAGAAAACTGTCAGCCGGCTTGTCGAGCCTCACGCCACGAAAGCATGCCGCGGCCTCGATCAATCGCGCGCGGATACGCTCCGAGAGCTCGCGCGTCGCCGCCCGGGTGAAGGTCATCACCAGGATCTCGGCTGGGGCGAGTGCCCGCCCAAAACCCGTGGACTCGCCCGCTACGCCCCCCACTGCCCCGTGCCCCAACACCAGCCTCAGGTAGAGCGAAGCGATCGTCCAGGTCTTGCCGGTGCCGGCGCTCGCTTCGATCAGGCGACTGCCGTGAAGCGGGAATGAGCGGACATCGAGGCTCAGAGGCGCGCTCATGACGGATCACCCGATCCTAAGCTCAGGGGTGTACTCATGACGGATCACCCGATCCGAAGCTCGTTTGAACCCTCACGATTCATCCTCCGTCGCCGCATCCGCGCCCAGGGGCGTAAGCTTCAGGGTCTTGGCCCAATCATTCAGCGGCCCGTACATTCGCTCAGCAAGTACCGGAAAACGCCCGCAAGCGGTGAGTGCCGCATAATCGGGAAAACAGCGGGCGAGGCAAGGTTCCTCGGATTCGCCATAGGCGTTGTAGTCGTCGCCCTCGTAGGCGAGTGCGGCCTTTTCATCGGGATCTTCTTTCGCCTCGATGAAGGCCAACGCGGTTCGAGGTGCGACAGGCAGCGGCTCCATCTGCCCGTCTCGCCAGCAGATAAGCAAATCAGCGAGCGAGGCACGCGCGAGCTCGCCGTCCACGGGCCCAAATGAGACCCTGAGGTCCTTCCCGATCAGGAGGCCCCGATCGTTCACGCCTGAGGCCGCCGCAAGCAGGCTGCGAATCCAGGCCTCGATCAGCTTGTCGACCCGCGCCTTGGACTTGCTCTTGGCATTCTGGCGTAAGCCGCTTGCGGTGAGACCGAGCCAGAGGCCCGAGTCAGCCTCGACACACGATGCCCTGCGTTGATCGAGCCAGTCCTCGATCACCATACCCTCGTGCTCGAATCGAAGCGCGACGCGCTCGAGCTCGACGGGGTGTTGCTCACGCTCGCTGCACCAGGCAGTGACCATTGGCTCGACCTGCTGGCGCAGCGCCTCCCGCATGCGCACGCCTGGTCCGCCCATCGGGAGACTGCCCGAACGCTCAAGCCGCGCGATCATCGGGTCAAGCAGAGACTGGAGATCGGGCTCCAACAGGGCGGACGGCGCCTGTGCGACCAGCAACTCGAGCAGACTCCCCGAGAGCTCATCGATCAGGCCGTAACGCTCGAGCGCGTCGATCTGGAAAGCCTCGCTGTCTGGCAAGGCCTGCAGACCCTCATCGAAAATCACCTGGAGGCGATGCCTGAAAAAGGCCTTGACGGGATTGCGCAGAAAGTGCGCGAGCCGAGCGATGGTGAGCGGCACAGCGGTATCGACGACAGGAAGTCGAAGGCGGGATCGTCCGAGCTCGGGGTTCACCGCGCGGGTCACCTCGGAGGCCCACTCCGGTGCTCGGTCCGGGCCACCATCATGCGCGGCCTGCAACAGGTCAACTCCCGGAGCGTCATCGCGCGTGTGCGCAGCCCGCCACTCTGAGGCCATCGTGATCAGCCGCGGATCACCCACGAAGTAACGCCTGCTGAAAGCCTGGAGCGGATGCTCGGTCGTTCGCTCGGCGACGACCGATTCCGACCAACCCTGGGCCAAATAGTCGCGCAACTGCGCGAGTAGCACCGAGGGCGGCTGCTCGCTGTTGTCGCGCGCGCTCCGCCCGCACCAACTGAGGTAGAAGACCCGCCTGGCCGAAAGCAAGGCCTCGAGCATCAGTTGCCTGTCGTCGTCGCGCCGGGCCCGGTCACCGGGCCGCCGCTGCCCAGGTTGGCCGATCAGGTCAAAGTCGCTCGATGGGCTGCGGCGCGGAAAGTCACCGTCGTTCATACCGAGCAAACACACCACCTCGAAAGGAATCGCCCGCATCGGCGTGAGCGTGCAGAAGGTGATCCCGCCCCCACGAAAGCGCCGCCCGAGCGAGGGCCGCTCGAGCGCATCGAGCCAGACCTGTCCCGCCACCGACAGTGGGATGGGCCCCTCGAAGCCGGCAAGTGCGCATTGCTCCAGCCAGTGCCGCAGCGCATCCTCGAGGGCCGCCATCGTCTGCCGATCCGCATCATCAGCGGGAGCGAACAAGGCAGCGACCAGCGCGCGCAGCCGACGCGCCCAGGCGACCGGATCGGCGTCGCTCGCACTGTCCTCGCGCCAGCGTCGGACGATCTCAGCGAGATCCGCCAGCGCACCAATCGAACCGGCCTCGAGTCCGCCCACCTCGCCGTAGGCGTCGATATCGGCAAAGGGCGGGGGCACATCGAGCGTATCGCTCGGGTTGCCGGTCGCGAACCCCATCAGCATGCGACGTAGGCCGAAACAAAGGCTATGGGTATCGCCGACCGCCTCGAGCCCGAGATCAGCGCGGTGGGCCGAGTCGAGTCCCCAGCGGATGCCCGAG
>JBIKTA010000375.1:0-3646 GCA_044348315.1 Burkholderiaceae bacterium
TGAACACTCAATTGTCGTTCGTGCAGGGGATGAACGATACCGATGAATTCGGCCGCGCGACCAACGGCTGGGGCCGTCAACCCGATCAGCATGACGCACAGCAGCGCCGCCCGCCGGGAGATGCGGGGAAAGCCCATCAGGGTCGACGCGCTCGGATGGATCATTGGACACCCGTAGAGGTAAAGGAAAGCTGGCGACGCAAATCGCGCTCGCGTTCCTGCAGAAGGCGCCGGCTCCGGAATGCCCGACCCTGCGCCGAACGCTGAGCCCAGGCGATCAGAAGACTGATCAGCGAACCGCGGGCGATCGAACTGCGGCTCAAGAGAGCGCGGATCGGCGCCGCCCAGAAAGGCAAATGACGCTTGAATAAATCATCATCGAGTGCGACGAAGGCCTGCGCGCTTCCCGGCTGTCCCTGCCGGCCGGCACGTCCGAACAACTGCCAGTCGACGCGCACCGACTCGTGCGGCTCGAGCATCAGCACCTGCAGGCCACCGGCGAGCGCCACCTCCGGACCGATCGGGACGTCTGCGCCCCGACCCGCCATGTTGGTTGCGACGGTGATTCGGCCCGGCTGTCCTGCTTCGGCAATGATCCGGGCCTCATGCTCGTGCTGCTTCGCATTGAGCACGGTGCAGTCGAGCCCGCAATCACGCAGGCGCGATTGCAGCGTCTCGGTATCGGCAAGGCGCCGCGTGCCGACCAGAACCGGCAGGCCCAACCCGTGCAGCACCCGAATACGCTCGATCAGAGCCTGCCACTTGGCCGACCCACGGCCATGATGGGACGGCGCATGCAGGCTCAGGCGGCTTGGCAGCCGCTCCGGCACGCGTAGCGTCAAGAGCCCGTAGGTGCGCCATAGTTCGCTGCGCACGCCCTGCAGCGTGCCGCTCGCTCCGCATAGACGATGGTAGCGCCGGAAGAACTCCTGAAAACTCATCCGCGCGAGGGTACGGGACGGATGCGTGATTTCGATCCCTTCCTTCGCCTCGATGGCCTGATGCAGACCGTAGCTCCAGGAACGACCCGGCAGGACCCGCCCAGTGTTCTCATCCAGGATCTCGACCTTGCCACCCTCGACGATGTAGTCCCGGTCGCGCCGGTAGAGTTCGCGCGCCGAGAGGGCCTGCCGGATCAGATCGTCACGCCGCTCCGGCGCATGCCAGACCGGTGGCAGGCGCTGCACCAGCGACTCGAGCCGAAGACGACCCTCGGCGGTCAGATCGATTTCGCGACTGCGCAGATCAACCTCGTAATCGCGTTCGACCGCCAGACCGTTGGCGATCTCGCGAGCGGCAAGTACCGCAGAGACCAGCAACGGGTTCGGCTGAGCAGCCGAGATGATCAGAGGCGTATTGGCCTCGTCGATCAGCACGCTGTCCGCTTCGTCGACGATCGCGGTGTGAAGCCCACGCGAACGGATGGCTGCGGTCTCATGGTTCATGCCCCGGACCTGCCGGCGGACCGGATCGGTCGCGCCCTCCAGGGTGATGCGGTCGAACAGGTGGTCGGCGAGCAGCTGCTTGCTGGTCGCATAGACGACATCGCTGGCATAGGCCTGCCGCAGCACGTCCATGTCCATGCCATGGATCGCCGATGTCACGGTCACCCCACAACGCTGGTAGAGCGGCCCCATCACCTGAGCATCGCGCTGCGCCAGATACTCGTTGGCCGTCACCACATGGCAGGGCAGGCCCCGCCATCCACAGAGAATCCCGGCGAGCGCGACCGCTAGCGTCTTGCCTTCGCCGGCTGCCATCTGCACCAGCAGTCCTTCGTGCATCGCCAGCGCTGCGAGCAACTGGATCCGGTAGGGCGACTGGCCCAGCACCCTTTGCGCCGCGAGCGCGATACCGGCGAGCCCGAGGACCCGGGCGCTACGCAACCTGGCAGGATCGCGTCCGCCCAGACGCAGGATCGTCTGGGACTCAACCAGAGCGTTGTCAAGACGCACTTCATCCCAGTCCTGCATCCGGGCGCGCAGCAGGTCCGCCTCGCGAGCGTCGGAGCGCAACTCGCGTCCGACCTGGCCGCAGGCATGCCAACCCCAGCGCCCCCAGTCTGTCCAACGGGTGCCGGTCACCTTCGCAGTGGTCCTTGGCGAGTTCCACTGAGACGACCCGCGCGACGACGCAGCGAATGCGCGGACTGGCGTCGTCATAGGGAGTACCGCTTCTGGACGAACTGGCGGAGCATGCGTTCGGCCTGCTGAGCGAGCGTCGAAGCAGGCAGCGGAACCCGCAACCAGCCGGTCATTCCATGCAAGGCCAGCAGGCCGCTGTCCCGGGCGCTAAAGCTCGCCTGCAGCTCGAAGTAGGAATCGACCGTGGCGAGTCCCTGTGGATCGTCCGGCCGGACCGGAACCGCGCCCCCGGCAAGCCAGCCCAGCACCGGCGAGATGAGGCGATCGCGCTCGTAGGGCACCAGCCTCAGACTGTCCGGGGCCAGTGCCAGATGGGGCTGTCCCTGGAGCCGCAATTGCGTGTCGGCCAGATCGCGCTCAAAAAGCCGGTCGGCCTGCTCCTGCGAAACGACGGCAGTCAAGCGCAGGGTGTCGGGGTTGACCAGTTCGCCCACGGTCTGGCCGCGGCCAATCCAGTTGCCCAGACGCTCATGCAGCCGATCGGCGGACCAGATCCCATCATGGGGCGCGCGGATCACCAGATGAGCGCGCCGGGCCACTAGATCATCCAGGCGAACGCGCTGCAGGACGGCCTTGGAGGGGAAGCCCCCCTCGCCCAAGAGCACATTGAGCCGACGCTCGAGCGGTGCCAGATGCGGCGCGAGCAGCCCGGGATCGACCTCACGCAGCAACTGCTGCATGGCCAGCAGCGCGTGAATCTCGCTCGCGTTGAACCACAGGCCTGGAAGCGCGTACCGTCCCGTCGCACCCTCCAGCCGATAGCCGCCCGCGCTGCGGTCATAGACGATCGGTGCAAGCAGCCGGTCACGCATGTAGGTGAGGTCGCGCAGCAGGGTCGCGCGTGAGACGCCGAGCGCCTGCATGAGCGAGGCAAAGGACGCGAAGCCCCGCTCGCGCAGCAGTCGGTCGATCAGGTAAAAGCGTTCGGTGCGATCCATGTTGGGCGTCCCGGTGGCGTGATCAGGATGAACCCGAGCATCGTAACTGGTCAGTGTCTCACCGGATGAGCCCGTAGGATGGCGCGGCAGTCTTGCCGGGAATGAGGCGGGTCCAGCGGCAGCAGCCCGGGAAGCGTGGATTCAATCGAAGCTTGAGCGCACGAATCGTTTGATTCGCGCTACGACCTTCGTTATGCGTACGCTCACAGCAAACCAAGCCAAAACCCAATTCGGCCAATTCGTCGATATGGCCCAGCGCGAGCCAGTGCGCGTCACAAGGCGGGACCGGGTCGTCGGGGTGTTGGTTTCGGCAGAGGATTTCGAGGCGATGCGGCAGTTTTACGCCAATCGGCTTTGGCACGCGCTAGCAGACAGTGCTGCACAATCTGAGCGGGCGGGCATGACGCCCGAACTACTGGAAGCTCTGTTGCGTGACGAGTCCTGATTGGGTGCTCGACACCCATGTTCTGATTGATTGACCTTGACATGCGAGAACGCATTTTGCGCGATTTGCAGGCGTGTTCTAAATGGGTCGCGATCCAAACTCACCTCAAGACCGGCGACT
>JBIKTA010000376.1:0-3645 GCA_044348315.1 Burkholderiaceae bacterium
ACCATGGCCGACGCACCGCTCGCGAGACCGGCATCGAGGGCACGGGCGATCAGATCGAAGCCGTCGTTAGCGACCTTGGCCGTGAAGGTGAGACGGCGATTTCCGATGTCGGATACGACGGACGCCGCGGCCGAAGAATCGGCATTGACCGCGCTGCTCAGGGCATTGAGCACAGCCGACCAATCGGTACCGACTCCGCCCTGGCCCGGCTGGACACTGAACGTCCTTCCATCGAGCACCACGGAGTAGATTGCATTGGAAGAGGGGCTTGCGCCTGCGAACTGCACGGCGCTCTGCTGAGCCAACGCGCTGCCGGCAACCGCGAGGGTCGTGACACTGGTGCCGTCGGCCACCGCTTCGGATGTCAACCCGCTCACCCGAATATTTTCGATACTGAATGGCGTGTTATCCGCGCCGGTGAGGGTCAGCATCCACTTGCCGACGTTCGGATCACCCACCTGGGTGATCTGCGCAAGTTCAACGTTTCGAAGTCCGGAGTCCGGATCGCTTCCCGCATCGCTGCCATCGGCGAGGAGTTTCTCCTTGAAAGCCTGCAGAGTCGCCTGCGCGTTCTGGGCGCCCACCGTACCCCCGGTGTACGAGTCGCCCACCCGGACAACGTACTCGGTACTGTCGATGACAATCATGAATTCCTCGCCAAATTTGCCATCCGCGCCGAATGCTTGCGGCTCGAAGATGATCTTGCTGATTTGCGGCCGCAGCGATCCCGCCTGCTGGGGTGTGCCAATCTGCCACACGCCCCCCGCCCGCGACACGTAAGCGTCGCTGACCGTGAACTGTGCGGCATTTTCGATGCGAACCAGTCCGGCATTCGCGTTGGTCGTAACGTTGAAATTCGTACTGAGCGGCGACTCGATCGCCGTTTCGAGGCCCGAAAACACCTCATTCAAGGTCAGGATCTGCTGACGCATCAACTCCGCGTCCTCAGCCGTCAGGATCGGGATGACGTTTTCCGAGCCTGTCGGTCCCTGAATGCCCACCAGTTCGAACTCCGCCTTGAAGGCATCCGACATGGTGCTACTGCTCATGATCAACTGTCGCGGGTTCAGAGGACTGCTGCCACTCTGAAGCGTCAATGACCAATCGCGGCCAACCGGATTGAATCCGTAATCGAGCATGATCTGCGCTTCGAGCGCATCGACCACATTGGCCCAGGTGTCGTCCGAGGTTGCGCCGAGCGCAGCCTGAACCCCGAAATCATCCTTGCCGATCTGAACGGGGAACTCGACGTCGCCGACCGTCAGCCGGATGATGTCGCCCGTCTGAAGCGCGATGTTGGGGAACTCGATCAGCGAGGTCCCCACCTGCGAGGTGTAGTGGGTCAGACGGATCTTGTTCGTCTGATTGTCAGCGGTGACATGCGGGGCCGTGCTCTGAATGACGATCGTCGCAGTCGAATCAGCCGGGTCGTTATTGACGTCAAAGACAACCTGATTGTTATCGTAGGCCTGTGCAAGGAAGGCACGGATGGCCTTGGCGAGCGCGGCGGCTTGCTGGGCCGCGGTCCCGTTGGCGATCTGGTCGGTGACCAGAACCTCGACCTCAGTCGAGGATTCGGTGCCGTCCTCGGTGTAGAAGATCTCAAGCCTGTAGGTCGCACCATTCACCAACGCGCCCATGTTCGAGAGATCGATTGTGACGGTGGTCGAACCGCGAGTGGACGTGATCGTATCGGTGACCGCTGCCGTCGG
Organism: Burkholderiaceae bacterium; assembly: GCA_044348315.1. Taxonomy (GTDB): domain Bacteria; phylum Pseudomonadota; class Gammaproteobacteria; order Burkholderiales; family Burkholderiaceae_E; genus SYIM01. The sequence goes on from JBIKTA010000376.1 coordinate 1,713, forward strand.
GAGGGACGGTACGCTCGATGGCTGGGTCACCGTTGCAGCCGCGGGTACTCCCCCGTTCTGCAGCGGCACCAGCTGGCTGCCGGCGTAAGCGTAAAGTTGCCCGTCGATCACCACAGCAAGCGTGGAGTCGAAGAGTGCGCCGGACGCATAGCCGGACAGAACCAACTCGTTGGCCTGGGAAACACCGGACCCGGCCCACTGAACCGGAATCACCGCGTTGTCGACGATCGTTGCGATCTTCGAAACCCACGCGTCGCCCAAAGTGAACGGGGTGTTGTCCGCCCGGGCGGTGATGATCAGCCGCCTCCGCGCGGAGTCGAACGAAGCATCGAGCGTGGTGGGCTCGCCCGCGTCGATGAGGCTCGCCATGCGGCCCAAGAGGCCATCCCAGGTGTTGGCAACGAATTCGACACGCGCGGCCGCACCGAGCGTCGGCGAGGCGTCCACCTGCTGCGCTAGACCGGTCAAGACAGCCTGAATCGAAGCGTCGCCGGCACCACGGGTGTAGGAGAACGTGCTGCCACCCAGAGTCAGCTCGTAGACCGAGCCGACATCCGCAAGCTTGACGTCGCTAAAGCCGACGACACGCTTGCCAGAGGCTTCGGTGCCCAGTGCAATCACCCCACGATCGGCGGCAGTCAAATCACCATTTGCCGAGAACGACAGGGTCTTGCCCTCCGCACCGGCGGTGATAGTGATCACATCGCCCGAAGCCGTCGCGGCCAACCCGCCACCCGCTGTGTTGATTACCTGGGCAAGCTGGGTGGCGATGGCGGCATGAGTCGTGTCTCCTGCGACCGCCGCGTATTCGAGTACCGTTGCAGGCCCGCTCGACGGGGTCAGGGTGATCGAGTAGGTCGCGCCGCTCCGGACCTGGACACTGTTCAACTCGATCAAGGGGAATGACTTGCTGTTGAGGGTCGGCGACTGAACCGTCACCAAAGGTTGCGACAAGGTGATGGCAGCCGTTCCGGCGCCGGTCGAGATCGTGATCTGCTTCAGAACCGTGTCGTAGGCTGCGGTGGTGCCGCCGACAGCGGTGTTGTAGCTTGAAACCAGACCTGCACCAATCTCGTCAACCGTGGCGGATGCGTCCGAGGTGAAGTTGTATGCCGTTCCGCCCACACTGAGTCTGTACTGGGACGCGTTCTGCGCCGTGAGACTGGACAGCGAGATCGTCCGGGATGCCGTGGTGTCGGAGGCATGCGCTGCGCTCGCCGCGCTGGCCACAGGGCTCAGGCGAGTCCGCGTCAGCGAGATATCGGCTGAACCTGCGGCGGTCGCCAGGGTCAACACATCCGTGCCGGCGTTGTAGGACGCGCCGAACGATGTGAGCGCACCTGCAAGCGCCGTCCCGAGACTGTCAACGCCGGATGCGGAAAGGTCGACGGAGGTTGCGGAATTCCCGATCGTGATCGTGAAGCGGTCGCCGGTTTGGGCATCCAGACCGGCCAGCGAGACGGTCCGGTCAAGGTTCAGGTCCACCTGATCGACCTGCACCGTATTCACACCCGTCACGGGGCTGTTGATCACCAGCGATACGGCCGCGCTCTCGGCAAGACCAGTCACCTCGAGATCAACGTTGTAGCCGGCGCGCGCCCAATAAGACCGCCCGTTCACGTACACCGTATATTCGTAGTCATCCCGCTCGGCCTCGGGAATGTCCGCAAACTGAACGCGGCTGATCTGAGGCTGATTGACGCCTGGCTGCTGGACAGGTGTGTCGTAGCCCGGCACGACCGGCACACGCTCGCCGGTTGTCTCATACTGCATCGCCACGTAATCGAGACCCGCGCCACTCGAAATGGTGATGGTCTTGGTTGCAGCGTCGTAGCTCGCCACGTAGGAGAGCGAATTGTTGACCAGGGTCGCGAGTCCCCCGCCCACCGTGTCCCAGGTCGGATTGTCCGGGGCCGTGAATCGGAATACATCA
>JBIKTA010000377.1:0-3643 GCA_044348315.1 Burkholderiaceae bacterium
GTCGACCAGCACCAGCCCGAACCGGCGACCTTTCCAGGCGGCCCGAAAACTTGGCTTGACGGCGGCGGTTTCGCTTCGAGCGTTGTAGGTGTGGCGGGCGATCCGGTCATCCTGGGCCCAGGCCGGAATCAGGCCGAAGCGGGCCAGCCCGCAGCCGATGCGGCCCGATTGCTGCCCGCGGACCACGAGCGGCGCCAGATAGCCTGGAAAACACTCGGCCGGGCTGCCTGAGGGCAACTCGATGCCGAAGTGCTGCAGCACCCAGGCGCTGTTCGTGGTGGGGGTGAAATTGGTGCACATCGGCTCACCGCCGATTGACCAGCACGATCCCGGCGCTCACGCCGGCGAGCGCGATCACCAGCGCCACAGTCAAGGGCTCATCGAGCCACAGCACGCTGAAGACCATCGTGAGCATGGGCGTGAGAAAGCTGAACGCCGATAGGCCAGTGGCCGGGTAGCGCTGAATCATCCACATCCACATCAGGAGCGTGATGAAGGACCCGATCAGGATCTGGTATCCGAGCGACACCCACGAAAGGGCTGACTCGGGCAGGGACCAGGACTCGCCGATCAGGAGAGAAACGAGAGGCAAGAGGAGCGCCGTCGTGCCGATCTGGTAGAGCAGCATTTTCTCGGCGCTGATGTGTGACAGCACGGTGATCCGGATGGCAAGGGTGGTCAGTCCCCAGAAAATGCCTGAGGCGAGCGCCAGCAGGTCGCCGATCAGCTGCCGCTCGCCGGTCGGCGCAAGCAGCGCGTCACCAAACGCGATGGCGAGCGCGCCGAAGGCAAGCACCAATCCCAGCCACTGAATCGGTCGTACCCGTTCCTGCGGAACGAATCGCGGCAGCAGCAGCGCCAGAACGAAGGGCGCGCAATAGAGGAAGAGTGTCAGGCGCGCGGCGCTGGTGTCGCGCATGCCGAGATAGATGCAGATGAATTCGAGGCTGAACAGCAGGCCTGCGAGGAGCCCCGGCAGCAGACTCGAGTCTTGTGCGAGGAGGCGGACTCGTCGGAGCCGACACCAGATCAGGAGCAGGATCGACGAACCGGCAAAGCGCAGGCTCGCCTGCCAAATGGGGGCGAGCTCGCCCATGGCTGCCTTGATCAGGATCTGTTGAAGTGCCCAGGCTGCGCAACAGCCGGCCATCAGCGCAATCGCGAGGCCGTCGAGTTGAGTGCGCCGCACGGTTCGTTTGTCTGTTTTCAGCGGATGGGGGGTTTACTTGAGGCTCGATCCGACCAGCATCGCGATCGGTATGCCTGCGATCGCCAGGAGGGTCGATGCCGCAACCGCGCTTGCCACCTGATCGCGGGCCACGCCATAGCGCTGCGCAAACATGAAGACGGTCGCACCGGTGGGCATCGCGGCGGCGATCACCATCACAGCAGCCGAAATCCCGCGAATGCCCAGCACCGCGCACAAAGCGGCCACGAGCAGGGGTTGCAGCAGATTTTTGAGGAGGGTGATCATGACCGTCAGTTTCAGTGCAATCGCAGGCGAACTGGCCTGCGCCATAGCGCCGGTGGGCGAGGGTGGTTTCCCCGCATGCGGTATCAGGATTTGGGCGAGGCTGATGCCCACCAGCAGCAGGGCGAGCGGACTGAAGGCCTGTCCCATCCACTGGAGCGGCCGGTCCAGCACCATCGGAATCGTCCAGCCGGTCTGCGACCAGGCGAGCCCGGCCGCAATGGGCATCACGATCGGATTGACGATTGCATTCCGGAGCGCCCGAGCCACCACCGGCAGGCGTCTGGGGGTCGCGGCCACAGGGTCGGCGATCCGCATCTCGCGTACGTGCGCCCACTCGAGACAGACCGTGGAGAGCGTGAGCAGGATCACTGAGTGGACCGACAACAGGGCGAACAGATAGACCAGTCCCTCCTGCCCGAAAGCCAGCGTGATCAGCGGGATGCCGATCATCACGAGGTTGCTGTAGGTCGCAGACAGCGCGATCACGATGCTTTGGGTGCTGCGGCCCAGCGCCAGCGCCGTCCCAAAAAAGATCATGAGCACCGCCATGAAGTAGGCCAGAACCGGCACCAGATCGCCAAATCCGATGCTGATCCGGCTCATGGTGCCGAAGAGGAGGGCGGGATTGAGCAGCGAAAAGCAGAGCCGCGAAATCTGTGCCGTGCCGGGGGCGTCAACCCAGTTGAGACGCCCGGCAAAAAACCCGAGCAGAATCAGGAGGACGACCGGCGTGAGAGCGGAGAGGATGGCATCCATGAAGCCGAGATTATCCGCCATATTGCGATGGCGTCCCCGGTAGGGCGGCTGTGGGACCCCTGATTGAGTCCGCGCTCAATAGGACTTGGGCAGGCCGAGTACCTTTTCAGCGATGAAGCAGAGGATCAGTTGCGGGCTCACGGGTGCGAGTCTGGGGATCCACGCTTCGCGCAGATAGCGTTCGACGTGATACTCCCTGGCATAGGCCATGCCGCCGTGCGTGAGCATGGCCTGCTCGCAGGCCTTGAAGCCCGCCTCGCCCGCAAGAAATTTGGCGCTGTTGGCTTCGGCCGCACACGGCCGGCCCTGGTCGTAGAGCCAAGCCGCCTTGTGCACCATCAAGTGCGCGGCCTCGAGTTCCATCCAGCAGCGGGCCAGCGGGTGCTGGATCGCCTGATTCATGCCGATCGGGCGACCGAAAACCTCGCGCTCCTTCGCATAGCCCGCTGCACGGCGAAGTGCCGCCTGCCCCAGTCCAACGGCTTCGGCTGCGATCAGGATGCGCTCGGGGTTGAGCCCGTGGAGGATGTAACTGAATCCCTTGCCCTCTTCCCCGATCCGGTCCTCGACCGGGATGCGGAGCCCGTCGATGAACAATTGGTTGGAATCGACCGCCTTGCGTCCCATTTTTTCGATTTCGCGCACCTCGACCAGGCTGCGATCGAGATCGGTGTAGAAGAGGCTCAGCCCCTCTGTGCCCTTGCATTGCGACTCATCGAGCGTGCGCGCCAAGAGCAGGATCTTGTTCGCCACCTGCGCTGTGCTGATCCAGACCTTCTGGCCATGCACCACATAGTGGTCGCCCTGAAGGACCGCGCGGGTCTTGAGTTTGAGCGTATTCAGACCCGAATTGGGCTCGGTCACACCGAAACAGGCCTTGTCCGTGCCCGCGATCAGCGGCGGCAGCCAGCGGCGCTTCTGCTCGTCGGTGCCGAAGACAACGACCGGGTGCAGGCCAAAGATGTTCATGTGCACGGCCGACGCGCCGGAGAGCCCGGCGCCAGTTGCCGAAATCGTGTGCATCATGAGCGCGGCCTCGAAGATGCCGAGCCCGGCGCCCCCGTACTCCGGAGGCATGGCGATCCCCAGCCAGCCGGCTTCTGCAAGTGCGCGATGAAAATCGTGCGGGAAGCCCCCCTCGCGATCTTTTTGCAGCCAGTAATCGGCGTCAAACGGGGCGCAAACGCGTTCGATCGCGGCCTGGATCTGCTGGTGCTCTTCGGTGATTGAAAAATTCATCGTTCTTCAGCCCTTGAACTGACGCTCCAGCATGTCCCGGTGCGCCGGGTGAGCGATCGCGATCAGGGCGCGCGCGCGCTCGCTCAGACTTCGCCCTCGAAGCTGCGCCGCACCGAACTCGGTGATGACGATGTCGACGTCGCTCCGGGCGGTCGTGACGGGCCCCGACAGGGT
>JBIKTA010000378.1:0-3639 GCA_044348315.1 Burkholderiaceae bacterium
ACAAAGCGGGGACCGGATCGCTCCTCGCACAAGCAGGGCTACCCGCCCCGGTGCACCGATTGGTGCGCAGCGAAGCCGAAGCGCAGGACGCGGCAGCGGCACTGGGCTGGCCCGTCGTTGTCAAGCCCGCCAATCGGGATCGGGGAGAAGGGGTCAGTATCGGGGTCGGTTCGACCGCCACACTCGCGGAGGCGTTCCGCCGCGCCCGCACGTTCTCGACCCAGATCCTGGTCGAGCGGCAGGTACCTGGGGTCTGCCACCGCATCTTCATCGCTCGAGGCAAGCTGCTGTACGCCGTCCGCCGGGATCCAAAGTCAGTCTTCGGTGACGGTTCGAGTACGATACGCGCCCTGATCAATGCAGCCAATGAGCGCGATCAGATGCTTCCGCCCTGGCTACGCAGCGAGCCTTGGCCTGCTGATACGATGACCGAGGAGACTCTTGCTGCTCAGGGCTTGAGCCTTGATGATGTGCCCGACGCCGGACGCAAGGTTGCGCTTCGGCCGATCGAATCCACCCGCTGGGGTGGAGATGATGAGGATATGACGGCAACGATTCATCCTGACAACATCAGACTCGCCGAGACCGCTGCCCGACTGATCGGGCTGGACAATGCGGGGGTCGATCTGATGTCGGTCGATGTCTCGCGGCCCTGGCACGAAAATGGCGCGGTGATCAACGAGATGAATTACGCCCCGACGCTCGGAGCGGCCGAGATCTCGCGCCGACATGTGCAGGAGTTTTTGCGCCGGCATATCCGAGACGAAAGCAGGATCCCGGTGCTCGCCGTCATCGGTAGTGGACCCAGCGCGGATACGAGGGCTCGTTCGCTCCAGGCACAAATAAATCGGCGGGGTCTGCGGTGCTGGATCACAGGCGCATCCGCCACCCTGGGCCCCAATGGAGAGTCCCACCCTCTCGCTGCGGGTGGACTGTTCTCACGCGGACGGGCGCTGCTGCTCAGAGATGATGTGGATGCGCTGGTCATGCGTGTCGAAGACGACGCCCTGCTCAAGAGCGGCCTGCCGGTCGACCGGATTGACGAGGTGATTGACGTACGCCCAATCGCGCGAGGCCAACAGAAGGCTGCAGAAAAGACCGGACTGGATCGGCTGCGTCGACTCTTGGAGAGCTATCGTAGAGCCAATCGCATGGGGGCGAATCCATCATGAACCTGATCGATCCGATTCATCAGCATGCAGCGAGCATGCTCGATCGTCCTGCGATCATCGCGACTCGAGGCACCCTATCCTGGGCTGGGCTTGATCGTTTGATCTGGTCAGTTGCGTTACAACTCCATCGAATGGGGCTCAAGTCAGCTGACCGAGTTGGGATCACCATGATCGATCCTGTGCGACACATGCTGACGGCTTTTGCCTTGGCGCGGATCGGGGTGGCCCATTTGGCAATACCCGCCTTCAACGCTCCAGCCGTGAGGCATGAGCTGATCAGCAGCCTGTCACTCAAATCCGTGATTTCGGACCTGGATACGGTCGCTGCGGAGACACCCGGCGTCATCCTTCTCGCGCAATTCGTCGCGACAGAGGTCGATGCTGATGTGAAGGCCGCGATTGCGGCGACCGAGGCGGACTTGCCGTGGCTGATCCTTCAGTCTTCGGGTACCACCGGCAAGCCGAAGTTTGCGGAGCTGACTCACAAATCGGCGATCGAGCGCCATCAACGCTTTCAGCCGCTGTTCAACTGCACTGACACGGATATCTTCTGGGCGGCCTCGGCACCTGACTTCGTGGTCGCCAAGCAGCGGTTGACATTCAATCTTCTGTCGGGCGCTACAGTATGTTTGCCGCGCCGAAATAAGATTTCACCCGAGCTCCTGCGCTTCCTGAATCGGCATCAGATCACAGTCGCCTGCGGTACGCCCTCGCATCTGCACCAGTTGATCGATCTCGGGCAGCCAATGCCTTTCCTGCGAGTCTTTGAAGCGAGATCGGCATTCGTCAGCGAAAAGCTCCGCCGCGTTTTCAGGAATGTCGTCAGCAAGAATCTTTACGTCGTATACGGGACCAATGAAGGGGAGGCTCTGGCTCTCGCCCCCCCGGACCTGCAGGCAGAGGTCCCCGATACGGTGGGCCAGGCGACTGTCGCAATCACCCTCGAGGTCGTCAACGAGCATGACAAGCAGCAGCCCGCGCTGGCGAGCGGTGAGGTCCGTGTTCGCGGTCCAGGCGTGGTCACCGGTTACATCGACAACCCCGAGGCGAGCGCAAAGTCTTTCAGGAACGGCTGGTTCTACCCGGGAGATCTGGGCTTCATGACCACGGAAGGGGCGCTCGTACTTCAGGGCCGCAAAGACGACATGATGATCTTCGATGGCATCAACATCTATCCGGCCGAGATCGAAGGTGTCCTCGCAGCACACCCTGCGGTCAGGGAGGCAGCCGCTTTTCCGCTGAAGCACGAGCGTTTTCAGGATGTGCCCGTTGCTGCTGTGACCCTGGCGAGCGAAACTTCCGAGAAAGCATTGATCGAACACTGCCGGGACCTGCTCGGCGCGAAGCGTCCCAGGCGGGTCTTCATTCTCGAGGAATTTCCCCGCAATCCGATGGGTAAGATCCTGAGGCGCGAACTGGCTCAGCATGTGCGCAAGCAGGAGTAGACGGCACCGCCCGAATCGGATCTGCAGGCGCCCGTTCAATGAGCCGATCGATGCTCGTAACAACAAGGGCGAGACCGGTCACTCGTGCAGCCGCGCAACGACTGGTGCACGCGTGGCGGCAGCGTCTGCGCTACGCGCACCATTTGGATCATGCGCTGCGGCAGTCAGACCGATGTTTCCGCTGACAACGGGCAGAAGTCAGTTAGCGACCAGACTTCCCCTGTCGCGTCTTCCTTCGCAGAAAGCTCGGAATTTCCAGCCGATCACCGACCGACAGCGTTTCACGCGACTCCGCCAAGCGTGAATGGGCTGCCACTCGAAAATATGTCATTTCCTTCATCAGCCGGCTGTCGTCGCGCTGCGCGGCCAACTCACCCATGGCGGTCACCACGTCGCGCACCCAAGGGTTGTCGCCGTATTTGTTGCGCGCGGCCTGCAGAAGAGCTTCAACCTGATCCCATTCGCCCTCGGAGACGAGCGCCCTGATCCGCGCGAGCGTTTCTGCCGCCTCCAATTCCGACCGGCGACGCATGACCAGCTCGTCCTGGGCAAGCGTCTCATGCGCTGCTGCCGTGAGGACCGGCAACTGAAGCGTCACAGGTGGAATCGCAGCGGGCGCCCCGTCGGGTAACTGGGCGCTGAGTTCCAATTTGAACACCTCTGCCAGCGTGCCGATATCCCTCACCCTGTCGGCCGTAACGCACACCGACAAGAGCGCCCAGGCCTCCGCGCCTGCAGCGAGATCGACGAGGTGCCACCCCCCATCGGATGCGCGCGCGAGCAGGTTCATCATCGACACCTGCACGCCGTCTGCGGGCTGAACACGCAGCACCAGACGTCGGAGGACGAGCCGTGAGATGAGATCGAGTTCGCGCTCAAAGGGCTCCATCAGATCATCGGCCGTGTCGCCGTAATAGTGGTTGCCGCCACCCGCCCGCGCCATCGCCACCATCAAGTCCTCATTGAAGCCGTCACCCAGGCCGTAGGTGCTGGTGCTGATACCCCGCGCCGCCCACCGAGCA
>JBIKTA010000379.1:0-3635 GCA_044348315.1 Burkholderiaceae bacterium
TGCCCGAGGTCGTTCTCAACAATCTGTATAAGCAGACGCAGCTCCAGGATTCGTTCGGCATCAACATGGTGGCGCTGGTCGATGGACAGCCGCGGCTACTCAATATCCGACAGATGCTGGAGGCCTTTCTCTCGCATCGGCGCGAGGTGGTCACGCGGCGCACGGTGTTCGATCTTCGAAAAGCCCGTGAGCGCGGTCATTTGCTCGAAGGCTTGGCGGTGGCGATCGCCAACGTCGACGAGATGATCGAGGTCATCAAGGCCTCGCCCACGCCCCCAGTTGCGCGCGAGCGTCTGCTATCGCGGAGCTGGCGGGCGGGGATTGCCCGCGAGATGCTCGCCCGGGCAGGCTCCGACATCGCTGCGTTTCAGCCCGAGGGGCTGCAACCGGGGTGCGGCCTGGAGGGGGATCAGTACCGGCTCTCCGAGACTCAGGCGCAGGAGATCCTGCAGATGCGCCTGCAGCGGCTGACCGGACTCGAGCAGGACAAGATCGTCCAGGAGTATCGAGAGGTGATCGACCAGATCGTCGATCTGCTCGACATCCTGGCACGCCCCGAGCGGATCACTGCGATCATCGTCGACGAACTCGCTGCCGTGCGGGCCGAGTACAACAATCCCCGACGGTCGGTCATTGAACTCAATGCCACCGAGCTCGATACCGAAGACCTGATCACGCCGCAGGACATGGTGGTGACGCTCTCGCACTCTGGCTACATCAAGAGCCAGCCGATTACCGAATACCGGGCGCAGCGAAGGGGGGGGCGGGGCAAGCAGGCGACCGCGACCAAGGAAGAAGACTGGATCGAGCAGCTCTTCATCGCCAATACCCATCACTACATTCTCTGTTTCTCCGATCGCGGCCGGGTCTACTGGATCAAGGTCTGGGAGGTGCCACAAGGCACGCGAAACTCACGCGGACGCCCGATCGTCAATCTCTTCCCGCTTGCCGAGGGCGAAAAGATCACCGTGGTGCTGCCGGTCAAATCGTTTGACGAGCTGCACTATGTGTTCATGGCCACCAGTCTGGGTACCGTCAAGAAGACGCCGCTCACGGATTTCTCGAATCCGCGCAAAGCCGGCATCATCGCAGTCGATCTCGACGAGGGCGACTACCTGATCGGTGCGGCGGTCACGGGCGGGGCGCACGACGTCATGCTGTTCTCGGATGCCGGCAAGGCAGTGCGTTTCGACGAGAATGATGTCCGGCCGATGGGGCGCGCGGCACGTGGGGTGCGCGGCATGATGCTCGATGACAACCAGCAGGTGATCTCGATGCTTGTCGCGGGCAACGAAAATCAGTTTGTGCTCACGGCCACCCAAAACGGCTTTGGCAAGCGCACGCCGATCACCGAATACACGCGGCACGGCCGTGGGACCAAGGGCATGATCGCCATCCAGTCCAGTGAGCGCAATGGCCGAATGGTCGGTGCGGTGCTGGTCGATGAGCAGGACGAAATCATGCTGATCACGACCGGTGGCGTACTGGTGCGCACCCGTGTCGCTGAGATCCGTGCGATGGGTCGGGCGACCCAGGGCGTCACCCTCATTGCGGTGGACGATGGCAATACCCTTTCAGGCGTGCAGCGGGTGGTCGAGTCGGACGCGGCAGCCGACGGGTCAGAGCCCAAAGACGATTCCGCGAAGGAGACTGCCGAATGAGCGTTGCGGATCTGACCGGCCCGGGCGCCGATCTCGATACTTTGCGCAGCCGCATCGACGAGGTCGATCAGGCTCTGCTGGGCCTGCTCGCGCAGCGGGCCCGCATCGTTCAGCAGGTGGGCGAGCTCAAGCATCAGCACGGCGCGCCCGTCTATCGGCCCGAACGTGAGGCGCAGATCTACCGGACGCTCGCATCGCGTAACCCAGGCCCGCTGTCTGATCAGGCGCTGCAAGGCATCTGGCGCGAGATCATCTCCGCGAGTCGCGAACTCGAGCGCCGGTTGCGGGTCGCCTATCTTGGCCCGGCTGGCACTTTCTCCGAGATGGCGCTGCTCGCGCATTTTGGCGCCCGGGTCGAGGCGGTGGCCTGCGCCAGCATCGATGAGGTGTTTCGCAGCACCGAAGCCCGCGCCTGCGATTTTGGCGTGGTACCGGTCGAAAACTCCACCGAGGGTGCGGTCAACCGTACGCTCGATCTGATGCTGCTCACCCCCTTGCGGATCATTGGCGAGGTGTCGATCCCCATTCACCACAACCTGATGAATCAGTCAGGTGAGCGCGCAGTGATCCGAAAGATCTGCGCCCACCCTCAGGCGCTCGCACAGTGCACCACATGGCTCGACCGCAATTTGCCGGGTATCGAGCGCGCCCCAGTGTCGAGCAACGCCGAGGGGGCCCGGCTCGCCTCGCTCGATCCGGCGGTGGCCGCCATCGCGGCGACGGCGGCAGCGGAGCGTTACGGACTGGCCATCGCCGACGCGGGCATTCAGGATGATCCGCAGAATCGCACCCGTTTCGCCGTGATTGGCGATTACCGCTGCGCACCCTCAGGGCAGGACCAGACCTCGCTCATCCTGTCGGTGCCGGACCGAGCGGGCGCGGTGCATGCGCTGATCGAGCCCTTGGCCCGGCATCGCGTATCGATGAAGCGTTTCGAGTCCCGCCCGGCTCGACAAGGTCAGTGGGAGTATTACTTCTATATCGACCTGATCGGCCACGCCGATGATCCTCAGCTCGCGGCGGCCTTGGCCGAGTTGCGCGAGCATGCGGCCTTCTTCAAGCTTGTCGGCTCCTATCCGCGCGCGGCTTGAAAGGCCAGGAATCGTTCACGACGGGCCGCAGCGCCTTTCTGTCAATGACCATGCGTGCAGCCGATCATCTGCACGAACACGGAGTGCCCACAAAATGAAATTTCACGCTCCTGAATATGTGCGTCGCATGGCGCCTTACCAGGCTGGCAAACCGATTGGCGAACTGGCCCGCGAGTATGGGCTCGACGAGGCCAGCATCGTCAAGCTCGCCTCAAACGAAAATCCGCTGGGTATGCCCGATTCGGCGCGCACCGCGATGCTCGCGGCGGCAGCCGATCTCGGTCGCTACCCCGACGCGAACGGCTTCGAGCTCAAGGCGGCGATCGCGGCCCGTTACCGCGTGCCCGCCGATTGGGTCACCCTGGGCAATGGGTCTAACGACATCCTCGAGCTGGCTGCCCACGCTTTCCTGCAGCCCGGCGAATCTGCGATCTATTCGCAGTACTCGTTCGCCGTTTACGCGCTCGCCACGCAGGCGGTTGGCGCCCGTGCCATCGTCGTACCTGCTTGCGACTACGGCCATGATCTCGACGCGATGCTCGCCGCGATCGGCGACGACACGCGCCTCGTGTTCATCGCTAACCCGAACAACCCGACCGGCACTTTTCTGTCCGCTGAGCGGATTGCGCAGTTCATTGCTCGCGTGCCCGAACGCATCGTGATCGTGCTCGACGAGGCCTACAACGAATACCTGGAACCTCAGCTCCGGTTCGACTCGACCGAATGGCTGCGCGACCGTCCCAACCTGCTGATCTCGCGCACGCTCTCCAAGGCCTACGGTCTGGCGGGCCTCAGGGTGGGTTTTGGTTTGGCCCAACCCGAACTCACCGACCTGCTCAATCGCATCCGCCAGCCTTTCAATGTCAACTCCATCGCCCAGGCG
>JBIKTA010000380.1:0-3629 GCA_044348315.1 Burkholderiaceae bacterium
ATGCGTTTCACCATCGAGGTGGCTGACGCGCCGCAATTGGCTGCAGCCTTGGCAGCGCTGCGCCAGGTCCAGGGCGTGACCGCGGCGCGCAGAAAAGTGTCCTCTTGATCAATTACCCGGTTTTACCGCATTTTTGGGGCGGAATGACTTGCACACTGCGGGGTCGGTCTCGACCCACGGTGCGCCGATCAGGTCGAGGCAATAGGGCACTGCCGCGAAAATGCCGTGCACGCGCTGCGTACCGTCTTCCGATTTGACGCCCTCGAGTGTCTCGCGGATCGATTTGGGTTGGCCGGGAAGGTTGATGATCAGGGCCCGCCCACGAATCGCGGCGACCTGTCGCGAGAGAATCGCGGTGGGAACGAAATTCAGGCTGATCTGGCGCATTTGCTCGCCAAAACCCGGCATCTCGCGGTCTGCAACGGCGAGCGTGGCTTCAGGTGTGACGTCCCGAACCGCCGGGCCCGTGCCACCCGTTGTGAGCACCAGGCTGCAGCCTTCCTGGTCGACCAGTTCGATCAGGGTCTTTTCGATCAGGGCGCGCTCATCCGGAATCAGCCGCCGCACCGATTCCCAAGCGCTCGTCACGGCGCTACCCAGCCAGGCCTCCAGCGCGGGAATCCCCTGGTCCTGATAAACGCCGCTCGAGGCCCGATCACTGATCGAGACGAGGCCAATCCTGATGTCTGAATTGCTCATCGGCGTCATCCTCTCTGGTCGACAGAGCGATCTGTTCCGGCGACTTCATCACTCGTCTGCTCGGCGGGCGAAGCGGCGCCTGACTCGCCTGCAGGTCGCGAAAGGGTGGTGCGCAGCAGCCTGAACAGTTCGCGATAGTGGCGGCCTCGAACGCCGCCACCTATTTCCGCGCGGGCGGCGGCGAGAAGCGGTTCGATGGTTTTGCGGGTATCGGGCCAGACCGCGAGCCACCGGGGGAGCGACGCAGGATCGGTGATCAATTGCTCGCGCCAGCGCTCGGCGTCGTGCATCAGGGCTGTATCGATCCGGTGTTGATGATGCTCGTCCTCGAGGACGCGGCGGATTGCTTCGACATCGGCCTCCTCCCGCATCAATCGGCCGATGTACTGCATCTGTCTGCGCCGTCCCTCGTGTGCACGTATTCTGCGAACCAGTTGAATGGCATCGAGCAGCCGCTCCGGCAGCTTCAGACTTTCCAGCCGTTCGTCGGACATGTTGACCAGATCCTCCCCCAAGTTCTGCACGGCGAGCATGTCGCGCTTGAGTTGGGACTTGCTGGGCGGGTCTGCGGGATCGTCTCTGGGGGTTCTGGAAGGGCGAGTCATCGTTAGGCAATCGAGGCGGATTGGGGAGGGCCAAAACGCGCCACGCCCTACCGGGCGTGGGGCTCTGCAGCCGTACAGGCCAACCCAGTTGTTATGATACAGCGCTCATCAAACAAGGCAGGCAGGATGTTCGACTACGATCAGGCACAGTTGCGCGAGAGCGCTGAGGTGATGTTGCGGCGGGCCCGTACGATTGGTGCGACCGGCGCGGCCGTGGACATCTCCGAAAACAGCGGGTTCTCGGTCAATCTGCGCCGCGGGCGGGTGGAGACCATCGAGCAGCATCGTGACAAGGGCATTGGCGTGACCGTCTACATCGGGCACCGCCGGGGGCACGCGAGTTCCTCCGACTACTCTAGGCAGTCGCTCGAGGAAACCGTCGACGCCGCTTTCAGCATCGCGCGCTTCACCGCCGAGGACACCTGCGCAGGCCTGCCGGATCCCGATACGCTTGCCGTCAATCCACCGGATCTGGACCTGTTTCACCCTTGGACGATCGATGTCGAGCAGGCCGTGGAGATCGCCCGGGCGGCGGAGGCGGCTGCCTTTGCGACCAGCCCCTTGATCCGGAATTCCGAAGGCGCTTCGGTGACCGTGGGTTACGGCCAATTCGTTTCGGCCAATTCCCTGGGTTTTTTCGGAGGCTATCCGTACAGCCGTCATTCGATTGCCTGTGCGCCCATCGCGCGCCGTGGCCGGGCCATGCAGCGGGACGACTGGTACAGCAGTCATTGCAAGCCTTCCCGACTGGCAGACCCGGAACGACTGGGCCGGTATGCGGCCGAACGAGCCTTGTCCAGGCTGGGCGCGAAACGCTTGTCGACGCGGCGCGCACCGGTTCTGTTCGAGTCGCCCCTGGCCTGCGGCCTGCTCGGTCACTTTGTGCAGGCAGCAAGCGGCGGGGCGCTCTATCGCAAGACGAGCTTTCTGACCGACAGCCTCGGCTCGGCCGTCTTTGCGCCGCATCTGGGTGTCGTCGAGGACCCGCATCAGCGGGGCGAATCCGGCAGTGCGCCCTTCGACGGCGAAGGCTGTACGACGTTTCGGCGTCGGGTCGTTGATGCCGGGGTGCTGCAGGGCTATTTTCTCTCGACCTATTCGGCGCGCAAACTCGGCATGAAGACCACTGGCAATGCGGGCGGATCGCATCATCTCCGGTTCACCAGCACCCGACGCCGCAAGACCGACGATTTGCCGGCGATGCTGCGAAAGCTCAACACTGGCCTTTTCATCACCGATCTCATGGGCCAGGGCGTCAACTATGTGACGGGCGACTACTCCCGGGGCGCAACCGGTTTCTGGGTCGAGGGCGGGGTGATTCAGTATCCGGTTGAAGAAATCACGATTGCCGGCAACCTGCGTGACATGTTCCGGTCGATCGTCGCGGTCGGGGCCGATGAGATCACCCGTGGTTCCAAGCGCAGCGGCTCGATCCTGATCGAGTCGATGGCGATTGCCGGAATCTGACACCGTTCAGCGCGGGTTGCGCCGCCCGGGTTGCCATGAGCAAGGCTTTCGTTCGAGATGACGCACCGGCCGAGGATGACGAGGCCGAGTCGGGTTCGGTCGCGCCGACCCTGCCGTCCGGTGCCCGCAACTACATTACGCCCGGCGGCCATGCGCGCCTGCGTGATGAGTTGATGCATCTGCTCGATGTCGAGCGGCCCGAAGTGGTTCGAGTGGTGTCCTGGGCTGCTTCCAACGGAGACCGTTCTGAAAACGGTGACTACCTCTATGGCAAGAAGCGGCTGCGCGAGATCGACCGTCGCATCCGCTTTCTGACCAAGCGACTGGAGATCGCCGAGGTGGTCGACCCCGAGGCCCGGGTCGGAACCCCTCAGGCCTTCTTTGGTGCGACGGTGAGCTTTCTGCGCGACGGTGCCGAAGAGGAAACCGTGACGATCGTGGGTGTGGACGAGGTCGATCCTGCCAGGCGGCGCATCAGTTGGGTGTCTCCGGTGGGGCGAGCCTTGTTGAAAGCGCAGGAGGGTGATGTGTTGCGGATTCACCTGCCGGATGGCGTGACCGAAATCGAGGTGCTCGACGTACGCTACCAGCGGATCGACCCCTGAGCGTTTCTGCCCGGAGCGCCCATGGGCTCCGGCACTCAGCGCGCGTCGCTATGCGCCCCGGTCATGCATTGTCCGGCTGATCTTGAGCACCTCGGGCAACTGGCGCAGGCCTCTCATCACCTTCGCGAGATGCACGCGGTGGCGCACCAGAAGCGTAAATCGCAGGTGCGTGAGGCGTGAGCCTGCATCGTCGTCCATGGCAACGTGAGCGATGTTGGAATCGGCGGCGGCGATCTCCGCGGCGACCTTGCCC
>JBIKTA010000381.1:0-3622 GCA_044348315.1 Burkholderiaceae bacterium
TGATTCATGCCCATTCGCTTGCACAACTGCTCGAGGGGAGGCAGCTCAACACCTTTAGCCTGCCTGCCACATGGATGATCGCGATTGTTCTCGCCATGGTCGGACACCTCATCTCGATACAGCGCAGTGGCGTCATAACGAGCGTCGTAGGTGCGCTCGCGATGCTGGCAGGCTTTTGGCTCGCTGCGCTCTTCGGTTACCGGGCTGGCGCACCGCTCATTCCGCTCGTCACCCCCAGCCTCGCGATGGGGCTTGGGCTCTGGTTCAGCGATCTCGCAATTGGTCGCGCCGAGCGACATCGACGACGCTTCCTGCAAAGGGCATTTTCACGCTACGTATCGCCGGAGGTGGTCAACCAGCTGATCGAGCGCCCCGATCGGCTCAAAGTCGCCTGCGAGCGCCGCGAAGCGACTTTCGTGTTCACTGACATTGCGGATTTCACCGCACTCGCCGAACGGATGGAACCTGAAGCCCTGTCCAGAGTCCTGAACGAATACCTCGACGGCTGCTGCCAGATCATTTTTGCGCACCAGGGCACGGTCGACAAATTCATCGGCGACGCAGTCATGGCAGTGTTCAACGCCCCAATCTGTCAGCCCGATCATCCAGCGCGCGCGCTGCGTTGCGCGATCGCTCTCGATACATGGATCGAGGCATTCCGGGCGCGTCACGCAAGCGCTGGGACCCAGATCGGAGTAACCCGAATCGGTGTCCACACCGGGCCCGCAATGGTGGGCAATTTCGGATCACAGATGCGGATGGACTTCACCTCGCTGGGTGACACGGTCAACGTCGCATCTCGCGTTGAAGGGGTCAACCGGGTGTTCGGAACGCGGGTGATATGCACGGAGCCCGTTGCCCGGGCCAACCCCGACATTGCGCTGCTTGAACTGGGCCTTGTGCAGCTTCTTGGGCGCGGTGCTTCGATCCGGGTCTACACCATCGCGAGCACGACTCAACAGGTCAGCGGATTTGCGCAGGCCTGGGCGAAATTCTGGCGTCAATCCGCGACGGCCGAATCAGCTGTTCCTGGCCCCGCCCCAGCTCAAGCAATGCGCCCCCTCGATCAGCATATCGAACATTACCTGAACGAGTTGTCTCAAGATTTCCCTGATGAGCCGCTCGTACAGTTTTTTGCACGCCGGATCCATTCAGGACAAGAATGGACCCCTGTGCAAACAGGTTCAAAATGAGAACTCGGTGTTACCCGAATATGTCGCACACCAAGCCCACGCTTCTCACTCATGCGCTCGCGATCAGTCTCGCGCTCGGTGGTCTGCTCGACCACCGTATTGCACACAGTCAGACAACGTCCTCCCCTCGGCCATTCGCTGAGACCGGAATCGAGCGTCTGAAGCCAGACCCTCTGCCCTGGGCGGACGCACCAGGGTTCGATTTCAGGATCGAGACGCCAGCGAGAACACCGGTTCCGCGGGCAGTCGACGAGTTGAGATTCGTACTGGGTGCGGTCGTCGTCGAGGGGGGCACAGCACTTGATGAGGCCGCGCTGCACGCCCCCTTCCAATCCCTGGTCGGCCAGCGGATCGCGCTTGAGGACCTCAGACAGGCTGCAGACAGGCTCGAATCAGCGTATCGGGCACGCGGATTTTTTTTGGTGCGTGTGCTGATTCCTCCGCAGAGGGTACGGGAGGGTCGATTTGTCATCCGGGTCATCGAGGGCTATGTGGCAAGCGCCTTCGTCGAGGGCGGCAGTGAGTCACTGCGCAAGCGCGTCGAGACCATGCTCGCCCGCTTGGTGGGGGTACGCCCCGCGAGCCTTCAGGCGATCGAACGCGAATTGCTGCTCATCAACGATCTCCCAGGGGTGCAGGCTCGCGGCACACTTAGGCAAGGCACGAGCGAAGGCGCGGTCGAGATCGTTGTCACCACGGGGACGGCCGAGGACACGGGCACCGTCTCGATCAACAACCACGCCTCCCGGAGCCTGGGGACATGGGGCTACAGCGCAGGGATGCAATGGCGCGAGGCACTGGAAGGCCGGGGCGAACTTGCCGCCAATCTCTTGGGATCAGGGCCTGATGTCATGCGCGCGATCGCGCTCCGATACGCCTTCCCGATCGGTTACTCCGGCACCGTCGCCCAGATCGGCACACTGGCGGCTCGCGCCCGTCCGATCGGTAGTCTGCGCGACGACCTGGGGCTCGATATCGAGAGCCAATCGGCCAATCTCGGGTTCAAACTGCGGCACCCGCTTTACCGAAGCCGGACTGAATCGCTATTCATCGAGAGCGGATTGACCGCGAGCCAAAGCCGCACAACGGGCGTGCCCGCGCCATCCTGCGATGCAAACGTCGAGCCAGAGATCGCCGACCGGGTGCTGTCGGGCGAATTCGGTGCAGTCTGGTTACGGACAGGGCCATTCCAAAGCCGCCAGGAGATGACCTTGCATGTGCACCGCGGGCTTCCCACGGGCTGGGCTTATCAGGGCAGCGACTATTCATCGGCCTGCCGTCAGCCGGGTACCGCCGATTTTGAACCACGGTTCACCCGTGCGCTCGCCCAATGGACGCATCGGCAAGCATTCAGCAGTCAGTTGAGCGCCACCTTGACGCTCCGAGGCCAGTACACCGAGGACCGACTGCCCACGAGTGAGCGGATTTCGTGGGGCGGCGTGAGGCTCGGCCGGGCTTACGACTCGGGCGCCGTCACGGGTGATCGAGGCTATGGTGGGCTACTCGAATTGTCCTGGCGAACGAGCCCTGCCCAGGGAAACTCCGCGCTTCCAACGCCGCAGTGGTTTGCCTTCGCCGATCACGCGCAGGGCGAACGCCTCGCAAGCGCGTCGGGTTCCCTTGCGGGTGGGCTTGCACGACTTGGCTCTGCGGGCGCAGGTGTGCGGCTGGCCCTTACGCGGCAAGTCAGCGCCGAACTATTGATTGCCAAGGCGCTCAGGCCCGTGCCATCGAGCGACCCACGAACCGACCCGCGTGCCCTGATCACGATCAGCGGACAGTTCTGACACGGGTGCGTTGATCCGATTGGCGGTGCACTCAGCGCAAACCAGACCTGCAATGGAAGTAAACAGCGATATTGCACGCTGCCATCAGCGCCACGCGACACAGTGAGCCGACCCCCATCAGTCACTCGCATCGAGAAATGAGCGTAGGGACAGATTTTGAGCGCCCGGCTGCCCAGAAAGAGCCGGCCGCATGAGGTCTCGGATTTCAGCACCCGAAAGCCGCGCTCGATATTGGCAAGCGCCTTGAAGTGCTCGGTGCGTCGGTGGACTTCAGAACCCTGCCTCTTTCTGATGCCTTACCGCCAGGATGATCACGCTGTGAGCGTCCAGACGGTAGCGAGCCAAGTAGCCACCGTCACCAAAATCGATGATCCAGTCACGGAACTCATCATCCATGTCCTCGACAGGCCTGCCCACGCCAGGCTGCAGAGACAGCACTGTGACGCCTTGGCGAATAGCCGTCACTGCCCGCTTGGCCGCATCCTGATTTATGGGAGCGAGAAACCGATAAAGGCGCTGCACATCCGTAAACGCTCGCTGGGTGGCGTTGTTGCAATCAGCCCAGAGGGTCGAGGGCCGAACGCAACCGCTGGTGCGCGAAGTGCGTTTTCCAGAGCCGAGGCGTGAGTTCCTCGACGCGTG
>JBIKTA010000383.1:0-3619 GCA_044348315.1 Burkholderiaceae bacterium
TGCCCTCCCGACAGAGCAAGCGCGCACTGCCCACGTTTAATGAATCATGAGCGCCGACCCGCTGAACGCTGGTTACCTGCTCGACACCAATGTGCTGTCTGAGTTGATGCGCGAAGCCCCCGCACCCGAAGTCGTGCGCTGGTTTGACGCGCAGACGCGGGGGCGGTAGGCCCGATCAATCCACCCGAATACCGGCCTGAGCGACCACCTGCCGCCACTTTTCATTTTCGTCGCGAAGCAATTTGCCCATCGTCGCCGGGTCCGAGCCGGTCGCTTCGATACCCCGGTTAGCCATCTCCTTGCGCATATCTGGATCGGAGACGATCTCTCGAAACTCCCGGCTCAAGCGGTCAACAATTGATGTCGGTGTGCCGGAGGGCATCAGGACGCCATACCAACCTGTGACGACGAAACCTGGAACCCCTGACTCAGCGATCGTTGGCAGATCGGGCGCGAGAGGCGATCGTTGCGGACTCGCAATACCCAAGGCCCGAAGCCGACCCGCTCGGATCTGCGGCAGCACGAGCGTCAGGCTATCGAATACCGCCGAAACCTGCCCAGCCAACAAATCGTTCATCGCAGGGGCCGCGCCCTTGTACGGGACATGAGTCGCTGTCGTGCCGGTGTCGCGCAGGAAGAGCGCCATGGCAAGGTGGGCAGTCGTGGCATTCCCAGCTGAACCATAGTTCAGTGCACCCGGCTTTTTCTTAAGGAGTTCGACAAACTCTCCCACCGTTCGAGCTGGCACGGACGGATGAACCGCAAGCACCATCGGAAAGTTGGCAACGAAACTGACCGGCTCAAAATCCTTGAGCGGGTTGTAGCTGAGATTTGGATAGATGTAGGGGTTGACTGCAGCGACGCCGATGTAACTCATCACCATCGTGTAGCCATCTGGAGCGGAACGGGCTGCAGCCTCCATTCCGATGATTCCACCGGCGCCCGGTCTATTGTCAACAACAACGGACTGCCCGAGTCGCTGCTGAAGCCGCTGGGCAAGCATGCGCGTCAGAATGTCGGTCAGGCCGCCCGCCGCGACCGGAACGACAAACCGGAGTGCGCGATTCGGATAGTCCGCCTGGGCCAAGGCCTGCGGAACGAGCGCACTCGCACCGAGCCCGACGACAAACTCGCGACGGCCGATACAAGCCGACGATACCGCAATTGTTGCTCCGGAATCAGGCGTCGCAACGCCCACCGAATTCACCGACTGATGAACGAACAATCGATCAGACATGATTCCCTCTACTTTTGGTGACAGGCCCGTGCCGGGTTTTTTGTGAGCACTTCCAGACGCAGTCTATAGTCCGGAGCGAAGATTCATCAAGGGTCTCGCATCGTGTGCGCCCATGCCGGCAATCACCTCTCAAACAGGCTGTACACATACGATCGCCTACTGCATAATCAATCGCAGGGAGACAAATCAATGAACTACACACGATCCACGGCCAAGGCTTGGGTCCGCGACAATTTGCGCGGCTACATCACCACCACCATCACGCCATTCAAGGCCGACCTGGAGGTTGACTACGCGGGGCTCCGCAAAAACGTCGATCTGCTGCTTGCCTTGCCGGGTGTCACCGGTCTGTATCTGGGCTCGGTTTATCAGGAGTTCTGGACCCTGACGATGGATGAGCGCAAACGCGTGACCGACACCATCGTGGATGCCGTGGCCGGTCGCGCTCCAGTCATCGCGAGCTGCTCGCATACGTCGCTGAAAGACAGTATCGAGCTCGCACGACATGCGCAGTCTTCGGGCGCGGATCTGGTGATGTGCTGGCCGCCGTACTTCGGGCCACGCTCGGCCGATGGCATCCATGATTACTACAGACGCCTTGCCGATTCGGCGGACATCGGTATTTGCCTCTACAGCTCAGGGCTCGCCGAAATCGGCTACTACATCAATGCCACAGAGCTGGTTCGCCTAGCCGAGATCGACACAATCGTAGCGGTCAAGGAAGCATCGCTCAGCCTCGACAAGTACTCCGCGATGATCGCGGCCGCGGGACACCTGCTGCCGATCAGCTGCCCTCTCGAGGAGTACCACCTTTATGGACTCGCTGCATTTGGTCAGGATCGGATGCCCAAATTCATTTTCGGTTCCTCCCGCCCGATCTACATGCAGAGCAAGGCGGAGCCGCATTGTCTGAACTTCTGGAATGCGATCGAACGCGGCGACTACCAATGAGCTGCACAGCCGCTTCCTCGCCAAGGGCCAGCACAATGTTGCCCTGACCAAGTACATCATGGGGCTGGTCGGAATGGAGGCCGGGACGGTACGCCCCCCGCTTGCGCCGCCCCCGGCTGACGAGATTGCGCTCGCCAGGCAGGTGCTCAAAAGTGAGGGATTGCTGCCGGAATGAGTCGCGGAGCCATCGGCTGATGGGAACAGACCACGCCCGCCACGCCCCATCGCCCGATCGGGTCATCGATTGCCAGGTTCACGTCTGGGGCCCCAACACAGCCGACCGACCGTGGCCGGCTCGGGGCGGCAACCTCAGGCACAAGCCGATCAGTGCGGAGGATCTGGTGACCGAGATGGATCGCCAGGGCGTCGGCCGCGCGATACTCGTGCCTCCAGTTTTTGAGGGCGATCGCAACGAGGTCGCCCTCGCTGCGGCGCAGGCCTATCCCGATCGATTCGCGGTGATGGGTCGACTGAACCTCAATGCGGCCGACGCACCAGAGCGCCTGATGCGCTGGACGATGACCCCGGGGCTGCTGGGTATCCGGCAAAGCTTTGCCCTGCCCGAGCATCGCGCGCAGTTGCTGGACGGCAGCACCGACTGGTTCTGGTCGGCCGCCGAGGATGCGGGCTTGCCGGTTTACGTCTTTTGCCCCGGCCTCTTTGATCAGATTGGCCATATTGCGCAAAGGCACCCCCGACTGCGCCTGGTGATCTGTCACCTGGGTCTTGCGCCGGAGGCGGGATTTCGCGACTTGGTCCAGACGGTGGCATCGCTTTCGACACTGTCGTGTCATCCAAATATTGCAGTGACCGCTTCGGCGCTGCCGTGTCATGCCGGAGAGCCCTTCCCCTTCAAGTGCCTGGCAGAGCCTCTGAGGCGCGTGCTGCACGACTTTGGCTCCGAGCGAGTCTTTTGGGGGTCAGACCTGACCCGACTGCCGTGCTCGTATCACGAAGCGGTGCACTACCTGCCGCAGCTCGGAATCCTTTCTGAGGCCGATCTGGATGGTGTGATGGGCAAGGCCTTGATCAAGTGGGTCGGATGGCCCTCACCTCATCGCTAGAGGGATTCGTCTGAGTCATGCAGGACCATTTTGATGTCGTCATCATCGGAGCCGGGGTCACGGGGCTCTACACGCTCCATCAGCTTCGCCAGCGCGGCCTGAGCGTTCGTGTGATCGATGAGGCGCCCGCTGTCGGCGGCACCTGGTACTGGTGTCGTTACCCAGGCTGTCGATTCGACTCCGAAAGCCCGACCTACAGCTACTCGTTCTCGGAAGAATTGCTGCGTGAATGGGATTGGACCGAACAGTACTCCCCGCAGGAACACACGGAGCGATACCTGAACCTCGTTGCCGATCGTTACGACCTGCGGCGTGACATCGAGCTGTCACGCCGCGTCGTGTCGACCGTCTGGGACGCAGCGGATCA
>JBIKTA010000384.1:0-3617 GCA_044348315.1 Burkholderiaceae bacterium
GCTTCCGGCGCTCCTGTCGCTGAACGGCGGCGGTCTTGCCATGGCCCAGCAGGGTGCTTCGGCCAGCGGGGACGTCCGGGAGGCATCACGCTCCTCGCCCGCGCAAGCCGTGTCAGCGCGGACACCCGATACGGCGCGCGCCCGCCCGGCGGCCGCGGCCGATGCGCGCCAGGGCTCGGCTTCGTCTCGTCCGGCCGATGCGAGTCGGACCCGGCAGGCCTCGGGGCCGACGCAACCCACCCAGGGGGCATCCCGGAAGGCTCCGGCACGGAACGCTGCTGCGACTCAGGCGGCCCGTAGCGCCGGCGCTACGCCCCAAGCGGCGCGCAGGACGGGCGCCGCGGCGCAGGCGGCCCGGCAGCGCTCGACCGGTCCCGAGCGTCAGGCCGTTTCCAGCCCCGCTCGGCCTCAGCCTCAGTCTGCCGCGCGGCGGCCGGCACAGCCTGCCGCTCCTGCTGCGCGTCCACAGCCTGCCGCGCCTGCTGCGCGTCCCCAGCCGCCCGCCGCAGCGCTTGCCGCGACGACGGGCGCGCTCAGTACCGCCGCGCTCGCCCAGCCCGATCGCACGCGGCCTGCGCCTCAGATTCGCTTGCCGCTTCACTCTTCGGTGGCGCTCGTCGTTGACCAGCAGTCTGGCGAAGTCCTGCTCGACAAGAACCCGCGCGAGGTCTTGCCGATCGCATCGATCACCAAGCTGATGACCGCGATGGTGGTGCTTGATGCCCGGCAGCGACTCGACGAACCGCTGAGAATCACGCGCGAGGACATCGACACTTTGCGACACAGCGGATCGCGGCTCCGTCCTGGCGTCAAGCTCACCCGCGGCGAGATGCTTCAGCTCGCCTTGATGGCCTCTGAAAACCGCGCGGCCAATGCGCTGGGGCGGCATTATCCCGGCGGCATGCCTGCGTTTGTGTCGGCGATGAACGCCAAGGCCAAGATGATTGGCATGCACGACAGCCGATTCGTTGAGCCGACCGGCCTCTCAAGCCGCAATGCTTCCAATGGACACGATTTGGCCCGGCTCGTTCGTGAGGCCTGGAACTATCCTTTGATCCGTCAGTACTCGGTCGCCCGCTCGATGAGCGTTCGGGCCGGCCAGCAGTCACTGGGCTACTTCAACACCAACCGGCTGGTGTCCACCCAGGGCTGGACGGTCGGGCTCCAGAAAACCGGCTACATCTCGGATGCAGGCAATTGTCTCGTCATGCAGGCGAGGATAGACGGGCGGCCGCTGATCTTCGTGCTGCTCGATGCCAATGGTGCAATGGCCCGGTTTGGCGATGCGCAGCGCATCCGCTCGTGGCTGCAGAACCCTTCCGGCGGACGCTACACGCAGCGCCATCCGCCGCCTCAGGTTCTGGCGTCTTCCGGCTCGTAACCCAGCGACGAGGAGATCGCTGCCGCGGTGCGGCAGACCTGCTCGATCCAGGTGTCCTGCACGAAGTCGGCCGGTGCCGAAACCGACAGGCCGGCAACCAGTTTGCCAGAGTCATCATGAATGCCGGCTGCGATACAGCGCACGCCCGGCTCGAGCTCCTCATTGTCGCGTGAGTAGCCGCGGGCGCGAACGAGCGCAAGCTCGTGTTCGAGGCGGTTGATTTCGGTGATGCTGTTGCGCGTATGACCCACGAGGCCGGTGCGGGTGGCGTAGCTGCGCAGCGTGCGCAGGTCGTCCACCGACAGGAAGAGCTTGCCCACCGAGGTGAGGTGCAAGGGCGCCCGACCCCCCACTGCACGCACCACCTGCATGCCAGAGCGCTCCGAAACCGCCCGCTCGATATAGACGATCTCGTCGCCCTGACGGATGGAGAGGTTGATCGGCTGTCCAATCGCTCGGTGCAGTTCCCGCATCGGTCCAAGCGCCGCGTCGCGTACGTTTAGACGGGCCTTGACGAGGTTGCCGAGCTCCAGCAGCCGGATACCGAGCTGATAGGTGCCCGGCTCGCATCGATCGATGAGCCGAGCACCCACCAAATCATTGAGGATTCTGTGAGCTGTGGAGGGGTGCAGGCCCGTCTCGGTTGACAGGTCTTTCAGGCTTGCGGCATCGGTTCGC
Organism: Burkholderiaceae bacterium; assembly: GCA_044348315.1. Lineage (GTDB taxonomy): Bacteria > Pseudomonadota > Gammaproteobacteria > Burkholderiales > Burkholderiaceae_E > SYIM01. The sequence goes on from JBIKTA010000384.1 coordinate 2,060, forward strand.
GTGGCGAGCGCATCGAGCAGCGAGACGACCCTCTGGATGACCTGAATTGAGGCCTTGCTGGCTTCGGAAGGCGATTCTTTCGACCGGGGCATCGTGAAATCATATCTCACTTTGTGAAATATCGCCTTGGGTCTCGGCGAGCGCGCACGCGCATTCCCCGATCAGCGCAGGGCCTCGATAGATCAGCCCGGTGTAGATCTGGATCAGGTCGGCGCCTGATTCGATCTTGGTTCGGGCATCCCGCGCAGACAGCACGCCGCCGGCACCGATGATCGGGAATGCTGCGGGCAGATGTTCACGCAGCGCTCGGATGATCCGGTTCGACATCTCGAAGACGGGGGATCCGGAGAGCCCGCCGGTTTGTCCGGCATTGGTCTCGCCCGCGATGGCATCCCGCGAGACGGTGGTGTTGGTTGCGATGACAGCGTCCATGCCGTGTGCGATCAAGGCCTTGCAAATGCGCTCGATCTGAAGTGGCTCCAGGTCGGGCGCGATCTTGAGTGCGAGCGGTATGCGTCGGCCGTGTGTGGCGATCAGCTTTTCCCGGGTCTCGGCGAGGCCGCCCAACAGGTGGTCGAGTTCGTCACCCTCCTGCAGCTTTCGCAAGTCCCGGGTGTTGGGCGATGACACATTGATCGTGACATAGCTGGCGTGTGGGTACACCCTGACCAGGCACTCACGGTAGTCGTCGAGCGCACGCTCTTGCGGTGTGGTGCCGTTCTTGCCGATGTTGATGCCAAGCACGCCACGGTAGCTGCTGCGCTCCAGATTGGCGATCATCGCGTCGAGGCCGTTATTGTTGAAACCGAGCCGGTTGATCAGGGCTTCGCGGCGCACGATACGGAAGATCCGCGGCTTTGCGTTACCTGCCTGCGGCCGGGGTGTGACGGTGCCGATTTCCAGAAAGCCGAAACCCAGCGCGCCCAGCGCATCGATGTGGTCGCCGTTTTTGTCGAGTCCCGCCGCGAGACCGACCCGGTTGGCGAAGCGGATGCCCATCATCTCGAAGGGTTGGACGCAGCGGGGGCCGGTCAGATGGTCAACCAACGAGGTCTTCGCAAGTCGGTCAAGCACTGAAAAAGTGAGCCGATGCGCGCGCTCGGGTTCGAGGGCGAAGAGCAGGGGGCGAATGAGCGAATAGGGGTTTTTCATGATTGACCGCAGGGTGGATCGAAGCGTTCCCATCGCCCGTCCACCAGGCGCTCGATCGGTTGGAAGAGGGCCTTGTACGCCATCTTGCTGCTTTCGGCGATCCAGTAGCCTAGATAAAGGTGGGGCAGATCGAGACGCTGGCACTGCTCGATCTGCCACAGGATGTTGTAGGTGCCAAAGCTGCTTCCGGCAACGTCTGGATCGTAGAACGTGTAGACCGACGAAAGGCCGTCATTGAGGAGATCAATGATCGAGACCATGCGCAGCACACCGGCCGGGTCGCGAAACTCGACCAGTCGGGTGTTGACCTTGCTTTGAAGCAGGAACTGGGCGTATTGCTCCCGGCTGTCCTGGTCCATGCCGCCGCCGGCGTGCTTGCACGTCTGATAGCGAAGATAAAGGTCGT
>JBIKTA010000385.1:0-3616 GCA_044348315.1 Burkholderiaceae bacterium
TCATCGAAGTCACCAACGGTCAGAGCGACAAGGTGCCGATCGACTATCGGCGCAGACAGACGCTCAAGAATGCGGAGCGCTACATCACGCCCGAGCTGAAGTCCTTCGAGGACAAGGCGCTGTCGGCTCGCGAACGCGCACTGGCGCGCGAGCGGATGATTTTTGAACAGCTGGTCAAAACGCTTCAGGCGACGGTGTCGCTCTGGCAGGCACTCGGTCAGGCCCTGGCCGAACTCGATGTACTGGCCAATCTGGCTGAACGTGCGCTCAGTCAGCGTTGGGTCCGACCGATTTTTTCTCTCGCGCCAGGCGTCGATATCCGGGGCGGCCGCCACCCGGTGGTCGAAACGCACGTCGAGCGCTACGTACCCAATGACTGCGTGATCGGTGCCAGCCGACGGATGCTGCTGATCACCGGCCCGAACATGGGCGGCAAATCAACCTACATGCGCTCAGTCGCGCTGATCGTCCTACTCGCCTGCTGCGGCAGCTTCGTACCCGCCCAAAGCTGCGAGATCGGCCCGATCGACCGAATCTTTACCCGAGTCGGCGCATCCGACGATCTGGCCGGCGGCCGCTCGACCTTCATGGTCGAGATGACAGAGGCCGCGGCCATTCTTAACGAAGCGACGGACTGCTCGCTCGTCCTGATGGACGAAATCGGCCGTGGAACATCGACCTTCGACGGCCTGTCACTCGCTCACGCGATCGCGACCCGGCTGCTCAACCACAATCGCAGCCTGACTCTGTTCGCCACCCACTATTTCGAGCTGACCCGGATCGCCGCACGCCACGCGGGTGCGATCAACATGCATCTGGCTGCGGCCGAGTACCGGGGGGGCATCGCATTCCTGCACGAAGTGCGCGAAGGGCCGGCCAGCCGCAGCTATGGGCTGCAAGTGGCCCGCCTGGCCGGCGTGCCTCAAGCGGTCATTCGCGCCGCACATACGCTTCTCAACGAACTTGAATCGCGAGCGCGCGAGCAGGATGGGCAGATCGACCTGTTTGCCGCCGAATCCGAAACGTTCGACGACTCGATCCTGTATGAGGCGATCGGCGCTGATCCCCCTGCAGCCTCGCAAAGCGTGAGCGAGCGCGCGGCACTCGAACGGCTGCGTGCACTCGAACCCGACCAACTCAGTCCGCGCGACGCCCTCGAGGCGATTTACGCGATCCGGGCGCTGCTTGACGCAGGCCCACCCCCGGCGCCATGAAGCCAGCCGCGGCCTTGCGTCGACGCGGTATCTCCGCCACGTTGATCGGGGCCGGTGCTTCGGTTTGGAGCGGCATCGCCTGGTCAATCGCCGCGCAAACGCAGGCAAGCGCGGCCGTGCGCCCGATCCGTCTGGCGCTGATCGGCGACGTACCGTATGGGCGGCACGAAGAGCAGCGACTGCTCGAGGTGTTCGATGATCTCGCGACCCAGGCCGACCTGGCCATTCATGTCGGCGATATCAAGGGCTCAGGCGAGCCGTGTTCGGATGCCTTGCTGGAAAGAAGGATTTCGCTTCTGGATCGCTGTCCGATTCCGCTCGTCTACACGCCGGGCGACAACGAATGGCTGGACTGCTGGCGGGAGAAGGCGGGCGGGTTTGACCCCGAGGAGCGACTGGACTGGCTGCGCCGACGAATCTTCATGGGTCGTCTGCCGACTCTGGGGCGCGCACCGGGCGCATCGACCGGGCTCGACGCCATCGAACAGCAATCGCGTGTTGATGGTGGCCCCCCGGAAAACCTACGCTGGCAGGCAGGCGGCGCGTGCTGGATCACGCTGAACCTGCCCGGTTCAAACAACGGCCTGGGCGCATCGATCGCCGACGAGCACCGCCTGGCGCGCGATCGTGCCAATCGGCGCTGGCTTGAGGCGTCGATCGCGAGCGCCCGAGACGCCGCCGCATCCGCGATGATCGTGGCGGTACAGGCCAATCCCAGATTCGAACGGCGCGCGCGCCCGGGCGACAGGCCAGGCGCCCCGACCCTGAGCAGTGAGGACGGCTACGCGAGCTTTCGGGCGGACCTGTTTCGCACACAGCGCGAATTTGGAAAGCCGATGCTGCTCCTGCACGGCGACACCCACCGCTTCCGCCACGATTGGATCACGCCCGGGTTGCTGCGGGTCGAATGTTTTGGCAGCCCCTTTGCCCAATCGTGGGTGAAGATCGAGATCGACGCTACAACTGAACCCCCGTTCAGGGTCAGTGTTCGACATCTGTGATCCCAGCCTCGCTGACCTCGAGCACCTCGATCTCAAAGCGCAGCGCCATGCCGGCGAGCGGATGGTTGCCGTCGAGCACGACCGTATCCTCAGTGAAGTCAGTCACGATATAGATCCGGCCATCGTCAGGCTGACCCGGTATGCCCTCAAAACTGAACCCCGCTTCGAGCGCCTCCGGGAAAAGAGAGCGATCAGCGAGATGAATCAATTCGGCATCGTAGTCGCCGAAAGCATCCTCGGGCTCGAGATGCAGACTCAGTTTCGCACCGGTCTGCTCACCATTCAGGCGCGCCTCGATCGCGGCGAGCAAGGTATCCTCTTCGCCGTGAACATAGGTCAGCTCGCGCTCGCCGTCTTCGATCGGCTCGCCTTGCGCATCCCGTACCCGATAGCGCAACCGGACCCTGCGACCGGCTGAAATTTCCATTGACATCGTCCATATCCCCCTCGGAACCAGTATGAATCGTACAGAACTCCCTGCCGACTCGTCGCCGCTTGCGGGCTTGCCCGTGCAGGCCTTTCTCAAACGCCACTGGCAACAGCAACCCCTTCTGATCCGCCAGGCCATCCCAAACATCGTGCCGCTGGTGGAAGCCGACAGCCTGTGCCAGATGGCCGGCGACGAGGGCGTCGAGTCACGTCTGATCACCGCCTTTCGGGGTCGCTGGAACCTGCAGCACGGCCCGTTCGAGAGCGCCGATCTCCCGCCATTGTCGCGCAAGCGTTGGACATTGCTCGTGCAGGGGGTCGACCTGCATCTCGATACCGCGCACCAGTTGCTGGATGCCTTCCGTTTCGTGCCCGATGCGCGACTCGACGACTTGATGATCTCGCTCGCCAGCGATCAGGGCGGCGTGGGTCCGCATGTCGATGCCTATGATGTGTTTCTGCTTCAGATTTGGGGTCGGCGCCGCTGGCGTATCGCACCGCCCGGCGACAACAGCCTAAAGCCCGGCCTGCCACTGAAAATCCTCGAACGTTTCGAGCCGAGTGACGAGTGGGTGCTCGAGCCGGGCGACATGCTTTATTTGCCGCCGGGCTGGGGTCACGACGGCATTGCCGAAGGGCCCTGCATGACGGCGTCGATCGGCTTTCGTGCGCCCTCCCGCCAGGAATTTCTGCGCGAATTCCTCTTGGCTGCAGCAGACGATATCGGCGGAAATGACCCACGATTCGAGGATCCCCGACGTAAACCCAGCGGCGCACATCCGGCGCAGATTCCGAGCGACCTTAACCGAAAGCTTACAGGCTGGGCGCGCGACTGGCGCCCCGAGCCCGAGGTCATCGAGCGCTTCATCGGCCGGTTCCTGACCGAGCCCAAGCCATCGGTCTGGTTTGAGACTCGCCCGTTGCCTTCGACAACAAACCTGATCCGCCAGGCAAGCCGCTCGGGTCTGCGTC
>JBIKTA010000022.1:0-11987 GCA_044348315.1 Burkholderiaceae bacterium
CGCTTTCGATTTCATCCCGTCGGTTGTATCGGACGGCGCCGGCGAAGCCTCGATCGTCCGCTATTTCGCGCGGGATCGCACGCTGACGGTCCTCTCCCGTGGTGTCGGATCTCGCACCCAGTTCGTACTCACCCTTTCGGAGACCCAACCATGACATCCATGATGATCAAGCCCGCCCGCTCGATGCGGGCAAACAGTTTCCGCATCGGCGGGCTGCTTGCAGTGGTCCTGGCCTCGGGTGCCTTGGCCGTGGCGGGCGCGCAAACCTACCTCGAGCGCGAGCTCGAGCGACAACGGGTGGCGTCCATACCGCCCGCCGCCAAGACCTTGGGGGTGGTCGTAGCCAAGTTTCCGCTCGAGCGTGGTGAGCTCATCAGCAGCGACAACATGGCGATCCGCCAGGTACCGGCCGAATTTATTCCCGCTTCGACGATTCAACCCGACCAGTTTGAGGCCCTCTCTGGCATGCGTCTGGCCCGCGCGATGCGCAGCGGCGAACCCCTGCTTCGCGAGGCGCTGCTCGAGGCGGGGCCTGAACCGTTGGCGATGCGCCTCGCGCCGGGCAAACGTGCGGTCACGATCATGGCCGATGAGGTCAACTCCGTGTCGGGAATGCTGCGCCCGGGAGATCGGGTCGACCTCCTCTTTACCGCGCGCGACGTGCTCGCCGCCGCGCAAGGCAGCGGGGGCGATCTCACCCGCCCGCTGCTTCAGGATGTCCGCATTCTTGCCACCGGCGCCCAGCTCGACACGATGCATCCCCGCGGACCAGGCGCTGCGTCCTTCGGAACGGTCACTGTCGAGGTGACGCCCGAGCAGGCGAAGCAGCTTGTGCTTGCCCAGCGCGGTGGACGGTTGACGGCCATGCTGCGCGGGCCCGATGACCGTTTCGCGATTGGGTCAGGCACGCTGGAGTTTGCCGAGTTGCTGGGGCGCGGACGTTCGGCTACGGCTGCGCAACCCCCCGTGCCGGTCCCCGCCCCCGTGCAGCGGCCGGCCATGGAGATCATTGTGGGCGGCATCGGTCGATCCGCCCAGCCCGCAAGTGCACAGCCCGTAGCCGCTCAGCCCGCAAGCGCGCAGCAGGCAACTGCTCACCCCGCAGCTGCACAGCCGGCAACCGTCCCGGCCGAACCGTCTCGGGGCGCTTCCCCGTCTGTTGCGGTCGAGCCCTCACGCGCCGCCCTTTCGCCTGCTGTGGTCGAGCCCTCACGCGCCCTCTCCCCATCCGCAGCGGTCGAGTCTTCACGCGTTTCCTCGCCGGCTGCTTCGGCTGCAATTTCGTCCAGCGCGCCCCCGGTCCACCGGGCGGGCGAGTCAGGATGGCCGCGGATGATGCCGGTCGCAGCCGAACCCCAGCTCATTCGATAACCCCTATCCGGCCATGGGCCGTATGAAAGGGTGCCAAGCAATGTCAAGTCGCCCCGTTCTTCGAGTTGCTGATCCGGTTCCAGAGCTTTCGCTCAGCCGCTGCCTCGGTGCGCGATCCCGAGACTTGCGTCATGAGTCGCTGCGCCGGCCCTCGCTCCGAGCGCTGCGCTTCAAGCTGACGGGATTGATCGCCCGGGTCGGCTGCGGTTCAATCCTCGCCGCGACCCTGAGCGCGCTCGCGGCCGATCCAGGTGCGCGCGCGGTGCCCCTGCACGGCGCGCCTGCCCAGCTTGCAGCCCTCGCAGCCGACCCGGCTCTCGAGGCACCGATTCCGATCGCCCTCTATGTGGGGCAGGCGCATCTCATTCGCGAGGGACCGCTGCGTCGGATCGCGGTTGGCAATGGCCGCGTGCTGCAGGCCACTTCCCTCGATGAGCGGCAACTGCTGATCATCCCGGAGGCACCTGGCCAGAGCACGGTCCACATCTGGCGCCTGGATGGCAGCGAGCGCAGTTACGTCGTGACAGTCATTCCGGCCGATGCGGGCCGCCTGCTCACCGAGATCCGCGCGCTGCTGGGTGATCAGCCCAACCTCTCCACTCGTGTGGTCGGGGACAAGGTCGTGATCGAAGGCGATGGCGTATCGGACGAACAAGCCCATCGGCTGGCGCAGATCGCCGCCCGATACCCGCAGATCGTCAACCTCGTGAGCCGTGTCGGGCTCGAGCGGATGATTGAGGTGGACGTCCGGATGGTCGAGGTCCGTCGCGATGCACTCGAAAATCTCGGGGTCAAGTGGCAGGGTCCCATGCAGGGACCGAGCTTCGGTCTGATGGGGGATCTGAAGCGCAGTGCTGCGTTCCAGGCCGGTGGCGTCGGGGACGCGGCCGGACTGGCGCTGCGGTCTGCCGTGTCGCCTTTTGCAAGCGCGTTTGGCATTGCGTCGTCGATCAGTTCGGTGATCAATCTGCTCGTTCAGAACGGCGATGCGGTCGTGCTGGCCGAGCCCCGACTCGCCTGCCGCAGCGGTGGGTCGGCGCGCTTTGTGGCGGGGGGCGAGTTGCCCATTCCGTATTCGGGCGGGTTCGGATCGAGCTCTGTGGCGTTCAAGGAATACGGTATCCGATTCGATGTGTCCCCGGTTGCAGGGGCCAACGGCGTGATCGCGGCGCGCCTCGCGACCGAGATCTCGGCGGTCGATTTCGAGGTCCAGGTCAACAACATTCCAGGCATTACGAAGAGACGGGCGGAGACCGAGGTCAATCTTCGCGAGCATCAGACCCTGGTGATCGCGGGCCTCCTCTCCGAGGAGACCTCCCGAAACGTCGATCGGATGCCCGCGCTGGGTGATCTGCCGGTTCTGGGCCGTCTTTTTCGATCGCGCCTCTATCGCGACCGCAAGACCGAACTCGTCGTTTTCGTCACGCCCCGTTTCGTCAACCCCGATCCGCATCTGGCTCGTGCCCAGTCGCTTGAGCAGCGCAATGAGGCAACGACCATGCGGCGCCAACTCCTGATGGTGGACTGAATGCTGACCCTATCCATTGAACATGCCAACGGTCAATTGCAGGCCGTCGAATTGAACCACTTCCCCTGCACGATCGGGCGCGGTGATGCTGCCGATCTGGTTCTGAGCGGCTGGCGCGTTGCACGAGTGCATGCGCGGCTCGAACGAGGCGACTCGGGCTATCGGCTGATCGATTGCGGCAGCCTCGCTGGAACCTGGGTCAACGGCGAACGGATTGCCGAGTTTGGTCCGCTTGGCGAAGCCGACGAAATCGCCATCGGTTCCTATCGTCTGCGCTGTATGACGAGCACGGGCGGGCGGGATCGGAAAGGACCGGTTCGGCAGTCGGGCAGCGTGTCCGAGATCGCGTCTGCCCCTGACATGATCGCTGCGACCGATCCGGCGGCAGCCGAGTCGATGCAGGGATGGCGACGGCTCATTCACCGCAAGTTGTTGATCGCCATCGAAAAGCGGCAGAAGGACCTCGTCCAGTTGAGTGATGCGCAGCTCCGCTCAGAGACGGCGCAGATGCTCGAGGAGGTGCTCGCCGCAGAGCCCGCCATCCCCGAGACTCTGGACCGGGCGATCCTTGCCCGAGAGGTCCTCGAGGAGGCGGTGGGTTTGGGTCCCATCGAGCGCTTGCTTGAGGATGACACGGTGAGCGAGATCATGGTCAACGGTACCGCGCCCATCCATGTCGAGCGAGCGGGGCTGATCGAACAAACCTCAGTCGCCTTTACCTCGGACGAATCGATCCGCTCGGTGATCGAGCGCATCGTTTCGCCGCTGGGGCGGCACATTGATGAAAGCTCGCCGATGGTCGACGCCCGGCTCCCAGATGGCTCAAGGATCAACGCGGTGATTCCGCCCTTGTCGCTGGTGGGCCCGGTACTCACCATCCGGCGCTTCAATCGCAAGTGCTTCGCCCCCGAGGATCTGATTCGTCTGGGCACGGCCTCGTTGGCCATGTTCGAGTTCCTCGGCCTGGCCGTTCGTTCCCGGCTCAATATCGTGGTGTCGGGGGGTACCGGATCGGGCAAGACCAGCCTGCTCAATGTGCTCGCCGGCTACATTGGCGCTCAGGAGAGAGTCATCACGATCGAGGACGCCGCGGAACTGCGCCTTGCACATCGCAATCTCGTCAACCTCGAGAGCCGTCCAGCCAATACCGAGGGCCGCGGACAGGTGAGCATCCGGGATCTGGTGCGCAACGCCCTGCGCATGCGTCCAGACCGTATCGTGGTGGGCGAGTGTCGGGGTGGTGAAGCGCTCGACATGCTGCAGGCGATGAATACCGGCCATGATGGTTCACTCACGACGGTGCATGCCAACGGTACCCGCGACGCCCTTTCCCGCATCGAGGTGATGACACTGATGGCGGGCGTGGACATGCCCGTTCAGGCGATCCGGGAACAGATCGCTTCGGCGGTCCAGATCGTGGTGCAGCAGGCCCGATTGCCCGATGGCAGCCGCCGCATCGTCGAGATCGCTGAGGTGACCGGCATGGAGGGCAGCCGCATCCTGATGCAGCCGCTCTTTCGATTGAGCGGCCCCTCTCGCTCGGGCTCGCCCGCTGACCATGCCTTTGAGGCGACCGGCAACCTGCCGCAATGCTTCGAGCGCAAGGGTCTTGAGCAGCCCGATCCCACCTTGTTCCGGTCGAGTTGTGATCGGAAGTTTTCATCCGTGCCTGTTCGAATGGGGAACCTCTCATGAGCGCCTGGATTGCGGACGCGGCTCTGTCCTCGCTTGCGATCAGCGTGTTTGTCGCGGGCTGCGGCGCGGCTTTGCTCATCACGGGTCTGATTCGGGCGGCCCTGCGCGCCTACCGCAGGGGCCTGGCACCAGGGCTCAACAAGAGCCTCCGGGAAGCCTCGCATGAAGTGGATGCCGACCGTGTTTTGCTCGTTTGCTTCGTGGCCGCTATGGCGCTTGCCGCTGTGGTTGCGGTGCTGACGGGCAGCCTGATGCTTGCAATTGCGCTCGCCCTGTTCGCGGCGAGTGCGCCCATGCTCGTCGTTCGTCGGATACGACACGCGAGGCGACTTCGCTTTCGCGGGCAGTTGCCTGACCTCATGATGCTGATGGCGGGGGCTTTGCGCGGCGGCGCCGGTCTGGGGCTGGCGATGACACGGGTGGCCGCGTCCGTACCCTTGCCGGCAAGCCGAGAGCTCGAGCGTGTGTTGCAAGCCACTCGAGTGGGGACCTCTCTGGCTCAGGCGCTTGGGCAGCTCGAGCGCCGCATGCCGTTCGAGGAGGTCAGGCTCTGGGTCACTGCGCTACGGATCGGTACCGAGTCTGGGGCGGGCATGGCGGCGGTGCTCGAGTCGCTGTCTGAGACGATGCGCCGCAAGCTTGTATTGGAGCGAAAGATCCTCGCGCTGACTGCGCAGGGGCGCCTCCAGGCGTGGGTGATGAGCGCGCTGCCCCTGATCGTGCTCGTGCTGTTGGGCGGGGTCGATCCGGATTCGTTTTCCCAATTGGTCGATACCCGTGACGGGCGATTGGTACTGGCCGCTGTTGCGCTCGGGCAAGTGATCGGCTTCATCCAGATCCGCAGAATCGTATCGATCGAGGTGTGATGCGATGGATATTCTGCTTATGACGGTCCTGGTGTCCTGTGCGATCTTTGCGGCCGGGTCGCTCTTTCTGCTGCGTGCGCTGGTGGGGCTAGCCCCACGGAAGTCGTTCGGGCGAGCCGATCGTGCCGTCCTGCTTTGGCGCCTGTTGCGCCCTGCTGTTCGCGTGATCGAGCCGATTGCGGCCCTCACCCTGACTCGGGACGGCGAGCGGCGGGTCGGCGAGCGTCTCGCCCGGGCCGGGATGTCTCACGACCTCTCCGCGTCCGAGTTCTGGTCGATGCAAGGCTGCGCGGCACTGGCGTGCAGCGCCGCGCTTGGTGCGATCGAGTTCGTTTTCCTGAGCGAGGTCGAGTGGCGCTCAATCGTCTTTATCGGCATCGCAGGCTTCTTCTGGCCCAGGCTCTGGTTGCGGCAGCGCGCTCGGCAAAGGCTCGAGCGTATCCGCCGCCAGCTGCCTTTTCTGATCGATCTGGTTGCGATGTCGGTCGAGTCGGGCTTGCCGATTGGCGCGGCACTGGTGCAGGCGGTGGATCGATCGCCCGGAGGGCCGTTGCGCGACGAATTCCTGCGCGCGCTGGGCGAGCTCAAAGCGGGCCGCAGTCGCGAAGAGTCGCTGACCGCACTCAGCGATCGGGTCGCGCAGCCGGCGCTCACGCAATTTGTCCTGGCACTGCTTGCCATCCAGCGTGATGGGGGCTCGGTGGTTCACTTGCTCAAGACGATTGCCGAGCAGCAGCGGACCGACCGGCTCGTTCGCGCCGAGCATCAGGCGATGCAAGCGCCTGTGAAGCTCATGTTGCCACTTGTGCTTTTCATTTTCCCGGGCACCTTCGCGATTCTGCTCTATCCGGTGGTCGCGAGGGTCATCGCACAAGGAGGCCTCTGGTGACTGCTACGGTCGAACACAGGCTCCGTCTCGACGTCGCTCAAGGTTTTCGGGAGCGTCTGATCGGCTGGCTGGGGCGCTCAGCGGCGCCGCGCGACCGTGTGTTGTATCTCGCGGATTGCCGAGCAATTCACACCTGCTTCATGCGTTTCCGGATCGATGTGATTTTTGTCGACCGCAGCGGTCTTGTCCTCGCGGTATCAAGTGGGCTGCGCGCTTGGCGTTCGGCCGTTTGTTTCGATGCGTACGCGGCCCTCGAGGCGCATGAGGGCTTTGTCGCAGAGCGATCGTTGCGTCCGGGTGACCGGGTACGGTTCGAACCTTGCGGCGAAGGCCTGTTCCAACTTGAAGGGGAGCCAGTCATGCAGGAATGTTCGGAAATCTCTCGGCCGTCGGTCGATGCCGCGCGGCCCGGGAAAGGGTGGGTCGCGGCAGCACTGCTCCTGGCCTTGGCGCTGTCTGCGTGTAGCACGCTCGATCCCACCGGTGAGTGGCGGGGCCTTGATCGGGCGGGTTCGAACGTCGCACGGGTGGATTCAACGGGCCCTTCGGGGACGTCGCCTGCGGTTTCTCGGGTTGATTCCGTCACACCGGCGCAGCCCGTGGCGGTGTCAAACGTCGCCGGGGGGCCCTCGGAAGGCACGACCGGTGCACCAGTCGTCGGGCCTGGCCCCTCGATCCAGACGAGCACGGGGAAGACGCAAGATGCCGGCATCAGCCTCGAGGCGCTCTACATGCGGGCGGAAGCCCACTACCGCAACCGCCGGCACGAGCAGGCGCGGCAGGACTTCGAGCGAGTGCTTGCGAGAGATCCTCGCGCGCTGCATGCCTGGTTCCGGATGGGCAACCTGCATCATGCCCGGGGTGATTTGACTTCGGCTGTTCAGGCCTATCGCAAGACGATCGAACTCACGCCGCAGAACCCCATTGAGCATGACTCCCGCGAAAAATCCCTGGCCAATCTTGCGATCATCAGCCTCGAGCAGGCGCGCGTTGCGCTCGAGGGGCTGGGCGATCGGCAGGCTTCGGACGCTGCACGAGGCCGGGCTCAGGCCCTCTCGCCGCTCTTCGAGGAGCGCCAGGCCGCGCTGCAAGCCGAGCTGTCCCGGTTTGCGCCGCGGCCTGCGCAACCGACCAGTTTGCTTCGTGAGGGGCGACCGGGCGATCGCGGCGCACCGATTCTCCGAATCGAGTCTCACCCTCCGGCTACGTCCGCGAGGTGACGCTCAATCCCAGGTGTGATCGTGCGCAATAGCAGACAGACTCAATCCGGCATCGGTTCGATCGAGTTTCTGATCGCGCTGCCGCTCCTGCTGGCGCTCGGCCTGGGGGCCTGGCAGTGGGTGCTTGTTCTTCAGGCACGTCAGTTGCTCGAACACGCCGCATTCGAAGCGGTCAGGGCGGGCGCCGTGGGTCACGCCAGTGAGTCAAGCATCGATCATGGGCTTGCGCGTGGACTGATTGCGTTCTGGATGGATGGAGCGGGCGCAGACCCAGAGCGGCGTGTCGCCCAGTCTCTCGAGCGGCTGCGCAAGGCCAGACACGAAAGCTGGATGGATTGGCGGCAGCTTTCGCCGACGCGACAGAGCTTCATCGACTGGGCCGAGCCCGCGATCGACCAAGCGGGACGCCCGATCGCCGGCGTACTCGAAATTCCGGTCGACAACCTCGATGCCAGAGTCGAGCAGATGCGGCCCGCCAGCGGCGTCTCCGCGTGGCTGGGGGCCGAGCCGATGGGTCAGTCGTCGGCACAAACGCTGCGCGATGCCAGTGTGCTGCGCCTTGAGCTTCAGGTTGCCTTGCCGCTCCGCGTGCCGGTTGCGGGCCGCCTGATCGCGGCGGTTTCGGGTTGGCCAGGGTCGTGCAAGCCGCCCTGTCTGTTTGCCCGGCAGGCAGATGCCGACGATGGCGTGCCGCGCATGCTTTTGCGGGTGCATGCCGAGGCGCGGATGCAGTCTCCCGCCCGCGCAAGCGCGCGCACCCCCGATCGGCTTCAATCTGTGCCGAGCACCGGACCGTTGTCGGCTTCACCCCTGCTGGAACCTGTCGCTGCCCTCCCGACTCGCGGCGAGGCTGTCGAGGACGTCACCGTGCGTGGCTCAGGAGTGACTCGGTCGGGCGATCCCGCAGGCGGGCCCGAAGATCGGCTGCCGCACGCTGCGGCCTCCTCGTCGGGGGCTCCGGTCGCAGGCGTCCCAAACGAAAAAGCCCCCCTTCAGGACAGTGATTTCGTGGGTGAGCTCTGGGCGCCCGGCGCATGCGGCATTGCGCCGGGCTGACAGGCGCAGCGACGCTACCCAGGCGAGCGGGCCGAGCGTCTCGGTGCCAGCAGTGCCGAGCGTCGTACGAAGGGCCGAGCGTCGTACGAAGGGCCGAGCGTCGTGCGAAGGGCCAAGCGTCGCGGCATCAAAACGCCGAACCTCCCGCCTTGGACCAGTCTGAGATCAGACCGCAGTTCGCCCGCCTCGAGCTTGATTTCAGCTGTCGCAGCGCTGCAGCAGATCGAATCGAAAAAACTGCCGATAGCACTCGAACAGTTCAGGAAAAGCTTGCCGTAGAGATTCCGGATCGGTGAAGAAAACTTCCCCCGAGACTGCGAAGAATTCCGCCGGGTCTGTTGCGGCGTAGGGGTCGAGCGGCAGGTTGGCAAACCAGGCCTCGCCCGCCTCCGATTCCGGGTCGATATCAATCGGAATAGCCGCCTCGATCGCGTCGAGCTGATCGCAAAACCGATCGTAAGCGGCCTCCAGAATCCTCATCCATTCGACTCGGGCCGCTGAGGCCATAGGCGGGCAGCCGTCTGCCTCACCGTCCAGCATGTCGAGCTTGTGGATGAACTCATGGATCACCACGCTTCCCGCCCACATCGGGTCGGGCGTGATGTCCGGCCAGGCCAGTACCACCGGTCCTTGATCCATCGCCTCGCCCGCCAATTCCTCGATCCCCTCATGTACCACGCCGGCCTCGTCAGTCCTTGAGCGGGCGGCCAGGAACCGGTCCGGGTAGACGATCACCTCGATGAAGTCGTCATAGGGTCGCAGCCCGAGCCGCAGCACCGGCAGGCAGGCCTGCAGGGCAATGGTGGCACGGATCGTATCGCGCACCTCCAGACCATGGGTTCCGCTGAACGTTTTTGAAACAGTGAACTGGCGGGCCAGATCGATCAGCCGCTCCCGATCGTCCGCCGATAGCGGGTCGAAAAACCGCATGGCCGCCAGACTTTGCGTCCAGACGGCGTCCTCGATTACCTTGAGTCGCTGACTTCGGAATAGCTTTCGAAACATCTTGATGAACGCAATAATTGAGTGATGAACCGACCCGATCCGAACGATTTGCTTGCGCGCGTCCAAGTTTTCTCGAACCGATCCGTCGAGCTTAGCTCAAGCGGCGCCAACCCGCCTGAGCAGCCCGAGGTCGAGCACGCACGAGCGACTGCGGCGATTCTCTCAGGGCTGGGCGTCGACGAAACCGCTCAGGCAGCGGCCTGGCTCGTGGTGCCGCCCGAGCAGTTTCCGATTGAGCGGATTCGTGCGGAAGTGGACCCGGCGGTCGCTCATCTGGTCGACCGGGTCCGGCAATTGCTGCGGCTGAGTGGCGAGGGCGGGTTGATGAGTCGACCCGGATCCGAGCAGGAGCCCTTGAGAAGGATGCTGCTCGCGATGGCCGATGACATCCGGGTGGTGCTGCTTTTTCTGGCTTGGCGGCTCCAGACGCTGCGCTCCTGCGCGGTCAATCGACAGAGCCCTGCCCGGATCTTGAGCGAGGAGAGCCTCCGGATCCTGGCGCCGCTTGCCAATCGACTGGGCTTGTGGCCGCTGAAATGGGAGATCGAGGATCTCGCCTTCCGCTTTCTGGAGCCTGAAACCTACCGATCGCTCGCCCGACAACTTGAGTCGCGGCGCGCCGAGCGCGAGGCATTTGTGGAGCGTGCGGCGACACAGCTTGAAAGGATGCTGGGCGATGCGGGGATTCCCGCGACGGTGACCGGCCGGCCCAAGCACCTCTACAGCATTCACAGGAAGATGCAGCAGAAGGGCAAGTCGCTTGATGGCATCCTGGATCTCAGGGGCTTGCGAGTCATCTTGAAGAGCGTCGAGCAGTGTTATGCGGCACTCGATGTCGTGCATCAGCTCTGGCCTGTGATCGAATCGGAGTTCGACGACTACATCGCCCGCCCCAAGCCGAATGGCTATCGCTCGCTGCACACGGTTGTGACGGCCTCGGACGGCCTGCCGCTCGAGGTCCAGATTCGCACGCAGGCGATGCATGAGGCGGCCGAGTATGGTCTGGCGTCCCATTGGCGGTACAAGGAGCGCGATCCGGGTACCGCCGAGACGGCCAGGCAAGGCGATTACGATGCAGCGAAGGCCGTAGAGTGGGTTCGGGCGCTCCTCGCCTGGCAGAAGGAAGTGGGCCAGGCGCTTGGGAGCGGCGATGCCCGCGTGCATGCAGAGGGCACTGCGCCCGTCTACGCATTGACGCCGCTGGGTCGTGTGATCGAGTTGCCCCCCGGCGCAACGCCGGTTGATTTTGCCTATCACGTTCACAGCAGCCTTGGCCACCGTTGCCGGGGCGCGCGGGTCAATGGTCAGCTCGTGTCCTTGAATCGGACGCTGGAGTCGGGGCAGACAGTTGAAATCCTGACGGCCAAGGAAGGGACGGCCGAGGGCCCCTCGCGCGATTGGCTCAATCCGGCACTCGGCTACGTTGCGAGCCCGCGCGCAAGGACCAAGGTGCGACAGTGGTTTCACGCTCTCGAGTTGCAGCGCGACCAGGCGCAGGGACGCGAGCGGATCGAGCGGGTGCTGCAACGGGAGGGGCGGACCGCCCTCGCATTCGAGGAGCTGGCCCGGCGGCTGAATCAGCCTGATGTCGCTGCGATGTTCGTTGCGGTCGCCCGCGAGGAGATTGGGCCCAGGCAGATCGAGGAGGCGGTTCGGGCTGAGCCCGCCTCCGGCGTCGGGCCTGCACAGGCCAGTTCGGCGAGTTCGTCGACTGAACGTTCGTTCAGTACCGAAGCGATGTTGAAGACGCGATCGGGCAGCGCGGCGAGTCGATCTGGGGTGCTCATCGTCGGGGTGGACTCCTTGCTCAGTCAGTTGGCGCGCTGCTGTCGCCCGGTCCCACCCGATCGAATTGCCGGCTTTGTCACCCGGGGTCGGGGCGTGTCGGTTCATCGGGCCGACTGCGCGACCCTCGCGCGCCTGGCCGCCGAAGCGCCGGAGCGGATCATGGAAACCGATTGGGACCCGCGGGCTCGGCAGACGAGCGCCAGCGCGGGCCACGCGGGACGTTTTGCCGCGGATATCGAGGTGTTTGCGCGCGATCGTCAGGGTTTGCTGCGCGACATCTCCGAGGTCTTCGCCCGGGACCGGATCAACGTCACCGGCGCACAGACCCAGTCACGGCACGATGAAGCAAAGATGCGTTTCACCATCGAGGTGGCTGACGCGCCGCAATTGGCTGCAGCCTTGGCAGCGCTGCGCCAGGTCCAGGGCGTGACCGCGGCGCGCAGAAAAGTGTCCTCTTGATCAACTACCCGGTTTTTGCCGCATTTTTGGGGCGGAATGACTTGCACACTGCGGGGTCGGTCTCGACCCACGGTGCGCCGATCAGGTCGAGGCAATAGGGCACTGCCGCG
>JBIKTA010000386.1:0-3611 GCA_044348315.1 Burkholderiaceae bacterium
CTCCGATCCGGGTGATTGCGCCAGGCAAGACCTACCGGGTGGACAGCGATGCGACGCACTCGCCGATGTTTCATCAGTTCGAGGGCCTGTGGATCGACGAGCAGGTGAGTTTTGCCGACCTGAAGAGCGTCTACACTGACTTCCTGCGCCGGTTCTTTGAGAGCGAGAGCCTCGATGTGAGGTTTCGCCCGTCTTATTTCCCCTTCACCGAGCCCTCGGCTGAGATCGACATCCGCTTTCCTGATGGCCCGCTGGCCGGCCGATGGCTTGAGGTGAGCGGGTCCGGGCAGGTCCATCCCAATGTGGTGCGCAACTTTGGCCTCGATCCCGAGCGCTTCGTCGGCTTTGCTTTCGGCTCGGGTATCGAGCGGCTGGCGATGCTGCGCTATGGCGTGGGCGATCTGCGCCTCTTTTACGAAAACGATCTGCGCTTCCTGCAGCAGTTCAATCGCTGACGAACGAGGGTTCACGAAATGCGAGTCCCCGAGCGCTGGTTGCGCGCCTTTGTGACGACCGACTGGACTGCCGAGCGCATCGCCGAACGGCTGACCATGGCGGGTCTTGAAGTTGAGGAGAGCCAGGCCGCGGCCCCGCCTTTTGATAAGGTGGTCGTGGCCCAAGTGCTCAGTCTTGCCCCCCATCCGAATGCCGACAAGCTGAGGGTCTGCGAGGTCGACACTGGGCAGGGGCAAGCCACCATCGTTTGCGGTGCACCCAATGTCGCGGCGGGTCAGCGCGTGCCCTGCGCCCTGCCGGGTGCGGCGCTCCCGGGTGGCCTCACGATCAAGCCCACGCGCATGCGCGGTGTCGAGAGCGCGGGCATGCTGTGTTCGGCGCGCGAGCTCGGTCTTTCCGAAGATCACAGCGGGCTGATGGTGCTGCCCGAGGATGCGCCCATCGGTGCCTCGGTTCGGGACTATCTCGAGCTCGATGAGACGGTCTGGTTGCTCAAGCTCACGCCCAATCTTGCGCATTGCATGAGTGTCTACGGGGTCGCGCGCGAGCTGGCGGCACTCGCTGCGGTCTCACTTGAACCGCTGTCTTTCGCAGCGGTGCCGGTCTCGATCCCGGATCGCCTGCCGGTGCGCGTTGAGGCGCCTGATCTGTGCGGCCGTTTTTCCGGGCGTGTGATCCGCGGTGTCAACGCCCGTGCGGCGACGCCCGAGTGGATGAAACGGCGGCTGGAGCGGGCCGGGCAGCGGAGCATCTCCGCGCTGGTGGATATTTCCAATTATGTGATGCTCGAGCTCGGCCGGCCGTCCCACGTGTTCGACCTGGGCAAGATCGATGGGGGCGGGTTGGTAGTGCGCTGGGCCCGCGAGGGCGAGCAGCTCGAGTTGCTGAATGGCCAGACGATCACGCTCGCACCCGATGTGGGCGTGATTGCCGATGCGCATCAGGTCGAGAGCCTTGCCGGTGTGATGGGGGGGCAGTCGACCGCAGTGTCGGACGACACCACTGACATCTATCTCGAGGCGGCTTTCTGGTGGCCTGCTGCGATCGCGGGCCGTGCGCGTCGATACAATTTTTCGACTGAGGCCGGGTCGCGTTTCGAGCGCGGCGTCGATCCGTCCTCGACGGTCGAGCATATCGAGTATCTCAGCCGTCTGATCCTCGAGATTTGCGGGGGCAGGGCGGGCCCAGTCGACGATCAGACGCTGAGTCTGCCGGCCCGTGAGCCGGTCCGGATGCGGATTGCGCGGGCTCAGAAGATCATTGGCGCGCCCATTTCCAGCGATGAGATGCTCGCGCTGCTGGGTCGACTGGGTCTGGCCCCCGAGCAGGTCGGTGATGCGATTCTTGTGACTCCGCCAGCCTGGCGTTTCGACCTGCAGATCGAGGAGGATCTGATCGAAGAGGTCGCCCGCATGTGGGGCTTTGACAATCTCCCGATGCGGCCGCCGATGGCGCCCACGCCGATGCGCGCCCAGTCTGAGCGCACGCTGCAGCCGATCGAGATCCGACGGGCGATTGCTGCGCGCGATTATCAAGAAGTCATCAGCTACAGTTTCGTGGACTCGCGTCTGGATAGGCAGCTCTCAACAGAGGCCGCCTTGCCGCTTCTGAACCCTATCGCGGCGCAGATGGATGTGATGCGGACGACCCTGTGGGGCGGGCTGATCGATTGCCTGCAGTCCAACCTGCGGCGAAAGGCGTCGCGGGTTCGATTGTTCGAGGTCGGGCGCGTCTTTCGCAAGGATGCCGGGGTTGCAGCCGGCCCGCTGCAGGTGGCGGGTATTGCCCAGCCCTGGCGTCTCGCGGCGCTCGCCAGCGGGCCGCTCGCGCCCGAGCAGTGGGCGACCGACGATCGCAAGATCGATTTTTTTGATCTCAAGGGCGATCTCGCGGCGCTCCCTGGCGCTCAAGTCTTCAGTTTTGTCGCTGCAAAGCATCCGGCGCTGCATCCCGGGCGCAGCGCGCGGGTGCAGGTGGGCGAGCGGGTGGTTGGCTGGATGGGCGAGTTGCACCCGGCCTTGCAGCAGACGTTCGAATTGCCCTGGCCGGTGGTGATGTTCGAGGTGGAATTGTCGCCCTTGCTTGCGAGGGACTTGCCTCGTCACGCTGAAATCTCGCGTTTCCCGGCGGTTTACCGTGACATTGCGCTGGTCGTGCCGCTCGAAATCGAGGCAGCTCGGGTGTCCTCCGAGATCCAGGACGCGTGTGCTGCGCTGCCCGAGGCGAGCCTCGTCAGGCAGGTCGATCTCTTCGATGTCTATCGTGGTAAGGGTTTGGAAAATAAGGAGAAAAGTCTTGCCTTCCGGCTTCGCATGCAAGATACTGAACGCACGCTCAGCGACGCCGAGGCGCAGCAGGCTGTCCAGGTCATCGTGTCATGGCTCGAGCGTCGCATCGGTGCACGGCTGCGCAGCTTGGCCTAAAACCCAACTCGAATCTCCCTATTCTCGATGAATTCCGCCATGTCCCCTGCCGCTGAAGTGTTCGAGAGCGGCGACGATAGCCGCCCGTCTTCGATGCCGACTCAGCGGGTGCTCGAGGATGAGTTCACGCTCACCAAAGCCGAGCTTTCTGAGATCCTGTATGACAAGGTAGGGCTCAACAAGCGCGAGGCCAAGGACATGGTCGAGGCCTTTTTTGACGAGTTGCGTGCGGCCTTGGTTTCTGGGCGCTCGGTCAAGCTCTCGGGCTTCGGTAATTTCCAGCTGCGCGACAAACCGCAGCGCCCTGGCCGCAATCCCAAGACGGGTGAGGCGATCCCGATCTCTGCCCGTCGAGTCGTGACCTTTCACGCCAGTCACAAACTGAAGGCGCAGATTGACCTTGCGGCCACCCCGAACCGACTGACATGAGCGCCCGCCAGGAGCCGACTCTCCAGGCCTTGCCCCCGATTCCGGCCAAGCGCTACTTCACGATTGGTGAGGTCAGCGAGCTGTGTGGCGTCAAACCTCACGTGCTCCGTTACTGGGAGCAGGAGTTTTCTCAGCTTCGTCCGATGAAGCGTCGGGGCAATCGCCGGTACTATCAGCACCATGAGGTGCTGCTGGTGCGGCGCATCCGCGGGTTGCTTTATGAGGAGGGGTTCACGATCGCGGGGGCTCGTAACCGTCTGGGTGACAGCGCGGCGGGGTTCGCCCGATCGCGTCCGACTGCGG
>JBIKTA010000387.1:0-3609 GCA_044348315.1 Burkholderiaceae bacterium
CGCTGCGGCCTACCGCTTCGACCAGATGAAGAGCAAGCGTGAGGACAAGGCGCCCAAGCCCCATCAGGTCGTGATTGCGGTCGAGCGCTCCCAGCAGGCCCAGGCGACCCTTGCCGTCACCCGCGCCGTGGCGCTTGCCAACGGACAGGACCTCGCCCGCACCCTGGGCAACCTCCCGCCCAACGTCTGCACGCCGACTTACCTCGCCGCCGAGGCCCGACGGATCGGCCGTGAATTCAAGCTCAAGACCGAGGTGCTGGAGCGCAAGCAGATCGAGGCGCTCAAGATGGGCTCCTTTCTCGCCGTGGCGCAGGGCTCCGAGCAGGAGCCCAGGCTGATCGTCATGCACTACCAGGGTGCCTCCTCGAAGCAGGCACCTGTCGTGCTCGTGGGCAAGGGCATCACCTTTGATACCGGCGGCATCTCGATCAAGCCGGCGGCGGCCATGGACGAGATGAAGTTCGACATGTGCGGCGCGGCTTCGGTCCTCGGGACGCTGCGCGCGGTGGCCGAGATGCAGCTCAAGATCAACCTGATCGGCCTGATTCCGGCCTGCGAAAACATGCCGAGCGGCCGAGCCGCCCGACCGGGCGACATCGTCACCTCGATGTCCGGCCAGACCATCGAGATCCTGAACACCGATGCCGAGGGGCGCTTGATCCTCTGCGATGCGCTCACCTATGCAGAGCGCTTCAAGCCGCGCACCGTAATCGACATTGCGACGCTCACCGGCGCCTGTGTCGTGGCGCTCGGTCACCATCACTCGGGATTGTTTTCGCGTCAGGACGCGCTCGCGGCCGAGTTGCTGGACGCCGGCCGGGAGAGCGGCGACAGCTGCTGGCGGATGCCGCTCGACGAGCCCTATCAGGAGGCGCTCAAGTCGCGTTTTGCGGATGTCGCCAACGTCGGCGGCCGTGATGCGGGTGCGGTGACGGCGGCGTGTTTCCTGGCGCGCTTCACCCGCAAATACGACTGGGCCCACCTTGACATTGCAGGTACGGCCTGGAAGTCCGGCGCCCAAAAGGGATCGAGCGGTCGACCGGTTCCGCTGCTCACGCGCTTCCTGATCGCGCGTGCCGAGGGATGACACGGGTCGATTTTCATTTCAACGCACCGGACAAACTGCATTACGCCTGCCGACTGATTCGCAAGATTCACCGGAGCAAGGGTCGTGCGGTGGTCTGGTGCGAGGACACCGAGGCACTCGCCCGGTTCGATGAATTGCTCTGGACGTTCTCGGACCAGGACTTCATTCCCCATGTTGCGGCCGGCGACCCGCTGGCCGGCGAAACGCCCTTCCTGCTGGCCTCGGAGCCTTTCGAATCGCCCCATCACGACGTACTGGTCAACCTGGGGCAGCAGACCCCGGCGTATTTCAGTCGGTTCGAGCGTCTGGTCGAGATCGTCTCGGCCGACGAGACCGACCGGCAGCTTGCCCGCGACCGCTGGCGTTTCTACAAAGATCGCGGCTATCCCCTGAACACTTACGACATCAAGGCCCGCCCCTCATGACCGACTCCGCCCTGCCTGCTTCCGATGGCGCCCTCGCCCGAAGTTTCGACCCCCACGCGATCGAGGCTCGCTGGTATCCGCTCTGGGAGGGGCGCGGGCTGTTCGCACCCGCCGAGGACACGTCGGTCGAGGGCGGTTCGGTCCCGGGAGCTCCCGGCGCTGGAGCGGCTGCGAAGGCCAGTTACTGCATCCAGCTCCCGCCTCCGAACGTGACGGGCACGCTGCACATGGGCCATGCCTTCCAGCAGACACTGATGGATGCGCTGATCCGTCGGCAGCGGATGACGGGCTCTGACACCAACTGGGTGGTCGGCACCGATCATGCCGGCATCGCCACGCAGGTGGTGGTCGAGCGCCAGTTGCAGGGTGAGGGCAAGACCCGCCATGACCTCGGGCGTACGGCCTTCCTCGAGCGGGTGTGGCAATGGAAGCGGCAGTCGGGCGCGACGATCACGCGCCAGATGCGCCGTCTGGGAGCGTCTGCCAACTGGGGCTATGCCGACACCGAGGGCGAGCGCGCCGGCTACTTCACGATGGACGAGAACATGAGCGCCGCGGTGCTCGAGGTCTTCGTCCAGCTTCATGAGCAGGGCCTCATCTATCGTGGCAAGCGTCTGGTCAACTGGGATCCCGTGCTGATGACCGCGGTGTCCGATCTCGAGGTCGACAGCGAGGAGGAATCTGGCAAGATCTGGGAGATCCGCTACCCGCTCGCCGACGGCACCGGGTCGCTGGTAGTAGCCACCACGCGCCCCGAGACGATGCTGGGTGACACGGCGGTCGCGGTCCACCCCGAAGACGAGCGCTATCGCGCGCTGATCGGCAAGAGCGTGCGCCTGCCGCTGACCGGTCGCGAGATCCCGATCATCGCGGACGACTACGTCGACCCGGCCTTTGGCACCGGCTGCGTGAAGATCACCCCCGCTCACGATTTCAACGACTGGAAGGTCGGCGAGCGTCACGGGCTTGCCGCGATCTCGATCCTGACACTCGATGCGCGAATCAACGATCAGGCGCCCGAGGCCTACCGGGGACTCGAGCGCTACGAGGCGCGAGCACGCGTGCTCGAGGATCTCAGGGCGCAGGACCTGCTCGTGTCCGAGAAGCCGCACCGGCTGATGGTGCCGCGATCGGCGCGCACCCAGGTCGTGGTCGAGCCGATGCTCACCGACCAGTGGTTCGTCGCGATGAGCCGCCGCGATCACGGCAATCCGTGGCAGCCGGGCCGGTCGATTGCCGAAGTATGTCTGGACGTGGTGCGGGAAGGCGAGATCCGCTTCTACCCCGAGCACTGGACCAGCACCTACAACCACTGGCTCGAGAACATCCAGGACTGGTGCATCTCCCGGCAACTCTGGTGGGGCCACCAGATCCCCGCCTGGTACAAGGCCGATGACGAGGGGCGACCGATTGCGGACGGCACCGTGTTCGTCGCGCGAAGCGAGGACGATGCGCGCGCCCAGGCGATCGCGGGCGGCTGGACGGGAAAGATTGTTCGTGACAACGATGTGCTCGACACCTGGTTTTCCTCTGCGCTCGTGCCCTTCAGCGCGCTCGGCTGGCCCCGACAGAGCGCGGATCTCGAGCGCTACCTGCCCTCGAACGTGCTCGTCACAGGTTTTGACATCATCTTTTTCTGGGTGGCCAGAATGGTGATGATGACAACATTCTTCACCGGAAAGGTACCGTTCAGGGATGTCTACATCAATGCGATCGTGCGTGATGCCGAAGGACAGAAGATGTCCAAGTCGAAGGGCAACACGATCGATCCGATCGACCTGATCGACGGCATCACGCTAGAGGCGCTGCTCGAGAAGTCGACGGTGGGGCTGCTGCGCGCCGATCACCGGGCCAAGATCGAGAAATACATTCGCGGCAATTTTCCGCAGGGCATTCCGTCCTTTGGCGCCGATGCGGTGCGCTTCACCTTCGCGTCGCTCGCGACCTTCGCGCGCACGCTCAATTTCGATCTGAGCCGCTGCGAGGGCTATCGCAATTTCTGCAACAAGCTCTGGAATGCCAGCCGCTTCGTGCTGATGCAGACCGAGGGGCAGGAGTGTGGTTTCGCGCCCCATGAGGCGGGGCAGTGCGGGCCGG
>JBIKTA010000023.1:0-11926 GCA_044348315.1 Burkholderiaceae bacterium
AACGCGTCGCTGCGCTTCACTTACACTCTCGGCACGACACTGCCTGTAAGGATACTCCGATGGATTACCAGAAGTTTGGGCGCTCGGGTCTCGAGGTTTCCCGCATCTGCCTCGGCTGCATGAGTTACGGTGTGCCGGATCGCGGTCAGCATGCCTGGACGCTGCCTGAGCCTCAGAGTCGTCCCTTCATCCGCCGGGCGCTCGATCTGGGCATCAATTTCTTTGATCTGGCCAATGTCTATTCGGACGGGACGACCGAAGAGATCGTCGGGCGGGCGCTGCTCGACTATGCGCGGCGCGACGACGTGGTGATCGCCACCAAGGTGTGTCACCGCATGCGCCCTGGCCCCAACGGCGCGGGCCTGTCTCGAAAAGCCATCATGATGGAGATCGATGCGAGCCTGAAACGTCTGCGAACCGACCATGTCGACCTCTACCAGATTCATCGATGGGACCCGCGCACACCGATCGAGGAAACGATGGAGGCCTTGCATGACGTGGTGAAGTCGGGCAAGGCGCGCTACATCGGTGCGTCCACGATGTGGGCCTGGCAGTTTGCCAAGGCGCAGCATGTGGCCGAGCGCGGGGGCTGGACGCGCTTCATCAGCATGCAAAATTTCTTCAATCTGCTCTATCGGGAGGAGGAGCGCGAGATGATGCCGCTCTGCCGCGATCAGGGCGTGGCACTCATGCCCTGGAGCCCCCTGGGACGCGGTCGTCTGGCGCGCCCCTGGGCCGAGTCGACCCTGCGCAACGAGACCGATGAGGTCAACCTGCGTCTGCTCAGGCAGGCACAGCAGTCCGACCAGTCGATCATCGAGGCGGTCGAGGGGCTTGCGCGCCAGCGCGGTGTGACGATGGCCCAGGTCGCGCTGGCCTGGGTGCTGCGTCACCCGGGCGTGGCATCGCCCATCGTGGGGGCGACGCGGATCGAGCATCTCGATCAGGCCGTGGCCGCGCTGGGGCTCCAGCTAAGCGATGAGGAGTGCGCGGGGCTCGAGCGTCCCTACCTGCCGCGCCGTCCTTTCGGTCAGGTGAACTGAGGGTCGGGTCGATTGGGGGCGGCCGAACCGGGGCGCGCAGTGCGGGCGAGGTGACTGCGGCGCATGAAGAGCAGGTAAAAAAGCGGCACGATGTAAAGCGTGAGCACCGTCGAGAACAACAGCCCCCACACGATGCTCGAGGCGACCGGACCCCAGAGCAGGCTTTTGCCGCCCCAGCCCATTGCGAGTGACAACAATCCACCGATCGTGGTCGACGAGGTGATCAGGATCGGCACGACCCGCCTGCGCGAGGCCTGCACCACCGCCCGGGCGGGGCTCACGCCCGCGGCCATCCGGCTGTTGGCCGCATCGATCAGCACGATCGCGGAATTGACCGCAATGCCGGTGAGCGCAATGACCCCGTAAATCGTATAGAGCGATAGGGGATTGGCCGTGAGCGCGAGACCAAAAGCAACCCCTGCGAAGGCCAGAGGCACGGTCACCAGGATCATCAGCGGCTGGAAATAGCTGCGGAATTGCGCGGCCAGGATCAGGTAGATCAGTCCCACACCGAGCAGAAACAGCACCTGCATCGCTGCGAGGCTCTCCTCGATGTCTTCGAGTTCACCCGAAAAATCCAGATCGACGCCGGGGTGCGCGGCGCGCAAGGCTTCCCATTCGCGCTTGACGGTCTGATTGGCCTCGCGTGTGTCGGTCACATCCTTGTCGAGATTGGCCTCCACGGTGATGGTTCGGCGCAGGTTGTAGTGGCGAATGAAGCCCCGACCCGGCTCGGTGGTTGCATTGGCCAGGCTGCCCAGCCGCGTGATCTGCCCACTTGGGAGCACGATGGCTTCATCGAGGATGCTCGCCGGATCGGCCGGCAACTGGCCCGGGCGGACTTCGGCGCTGCGGATCCTGACCTCCAGCTTGTCCCCCTCGTCCCGGGTGAATGCGATCTTTTCGCCGTCGACCGCCATCCTGACCAGGCGGGAGACCTGGGCTGGGCTCAGACCTGCTTCTCGAATGGCATCAGGGTCGAGCCTGAGCTGCAACTGCGCCCGTCCGGGCACGTTGTCGTCCTGCACATCGCTGGTGCCAGGAATGCGTGCCACGATGGCCTTGAGATCGGCGGCGGCGCGCTCGATTTCTTCAAATCGGTCGCCGCGAACCTTGATGTTGACGGGCTTGCCAGAGGGCGGCCCGCCAGAGAGCACGGTAAAGCTCTTTCGACCTGGCCCCGACAACGCCTCGATGCGGGCGCGCATCGAGTCCACTACAGCCTCGACTTCGCGGCTGCCGGCTGAACGTGGGTTCAGTGAAACGAACACCTGTCCGTAGACGTCGCCGTAAACGATTTCTGCATCGGTGAACTTGATGCCCGCCAGCGTCGTGACGGCACGCGCCTCGGCACCCTGGCCGACGCCGCGCAGCAACTGCCTGACCTCGGCTTCGATGCGCTCGGTCTCGGCCAGCGTGTCCTCGAGCGAGGCCGAGGGCGGCATGTCGACGTTCACATAAAAGGCGCGAATCGGGTCGAATGCAAAGAACTGGACGCGAACAGCGCCGGTCGCCACCAACGCGATCGCTGCCGAGACCACCAGCAGCCCACCGGCGGCCAGGAGTTTTGGCCAGCGCAGTACCTTCACCAGCAACTGGCCGTGCACCCTTCGGATCGTCCGGTTGAAGCGCTCGCGTAGCGCTTGCGAGCGCGACGAACGATCCAGCCGCGGGGCTGCGGCATGGACGTGCGCAGGCATCATCCAGAATGCTTCGAGCAGCGAAATCGTGAGCGCGAGCGTCACCACGAATGGAATGACGAACATGAATTTCCCGACGATGCCGGGGAGCAGCATCAGCGGCAGGAACGCGGCGAGCGTGGTGGCGACTGACGACAGCACGGGGCGCCAGGTCTCATGAACCGCATCGACCGCGGCATCGAGCGGCTGCTGCCCGCGGGCCATTCGGTAGTAGATCGATTCGACCACGACCACCGCGTCGTCGACCAGCATGCCAAGCGCGATGACCACACCGAGCAGCACCGACACATTGACTGTGTACCCGAGCGCCGCGAGGATCGCGAAACTCCCGAGCAGTGAAAACGGGATGCCCAGCACGACCAGCAGGGCGATACGCCCACCCAGAAACAGCCAGCAGACCAGCAGCACCAGCAGGGCACCGTAGAATGCGTTGGTTTGCATCACGCTGATCGCCTCGACGGTCGGCACGGTCTGATCATCGGTGAGTTCGAGTCTAAGGCCCGATCCGACGAGCTGACTATTCTGCGTGTCGACATAGGCGCGGATCCGCTCGACCAGCTCGATGGTGTTGGTGCGCGATTTCTTGGTGAGATTCATCGAGATTGCGGGGCGGCCGTCCATCGCCGCGTACTGCGAGGCGGGGGCGCGTGCCCGCTCGATGCGCGCCACATCGCCCAGGCGCGCGCTCGCGCCCGGTCGGGTACTGGATCGGATCGGCACACTGCGAAGTTGCTCGGGATCGGCGTTGACGCCCCGAATGCTGACCGACCAGGCACCGTCGCGCGTTCGCAGCGTGCCGCCCGCCGTGTCTCGCCACCAGGCGGCGAGACTGTCTGCGAGGTCGGTCGCGAGCAGCCCGCGGCTCGCGAGCGCCTCACTGTCGGGTGTGATCAGTAATTCCGGGTCCCGCAAGCCCGATGCAAGCACCTGGTCGACCCCGCTCATGCGCTCCAGGTCGGTCTTGATCCGGCGTGCCTGCAGCCGCAAGGTTTCGTCGTCAGCGAGTCCTGTCAGCACCAACGAGGCCGTGGGGAAACCATTGGAGGTGGTGATCTCCACGATGCGGGGCGTATCGACTTCGCGCGGCAACTCGCTCGCACTGCGATTCTGGATTTCGCGGCGTAGATCGCTCATCCGCTTGTCGAAGGTGCGTTCATCGATCTCGCGAAAGCGCACCAGCAGGCTCGAAACGTTCTCGCGCGAATTCGAAACCACGAAGCGCACATCTGCGACTTTGGAGACTGCATCCTCGAGTGGATTGGTCACCAGCCGCTCGATCTCCTCGGCGCTTGCGCCGGGCAGGTTGGCGGTCACGCTGACCCAGTTGAAATTGATCTCGGGGTCCTGCTCGCGCGGCATGGCGAGATAACTCAAAAGCCCCAGCAGCATCACCACCACGAAGGCAATATTGGCAAGCGGTGTGTTGCTGTAGAACGACCTGAGCGCCGAGGGCGTGGGGGAGCTGTTCATCGCTTGAGTGATCCGCCCTGTGCAGGCCGGTCGCTCTCGGTCCAGCTGACGCGATCGCCGTCGCGCAGTCCCGCCTGACCCGCGCTCACGATGAGGGTCTGAAGCGGCAGCGAAACCGGGTTGGCACGCGCTTCCTGCGCGCCAGGCAGCGCCCTGAAGCGCGCGATGCCGCCGGGGCGCCCGGGCTGGGTCTCGACCACGAATACGCCCAACGCGCCATCACGCCGAACGGGGAGACTCGCCGGCAGGTGGGGGCGCGGATCGCGCCACACCAGCGTACCGGAGAGCCCGGCAGGCGGCGCCTTGGCGGGCTCAAGGAATTCGAATCGAGCGGTCTGCGTGCGCGCGGTATTGCTGACTGCGCTGGAGATGCGAAGCAGCCGCACCGGATGGGCCTGGCCTACCGCGATGAACTGGGCGGTCCGACTTTGCGCGAGACCCTCGACCTCCGCAGGGTTGACCGTAGCGCTCAGCTCGTTGGCGCCACGCTCGCTGATCAAAAAGAGCACGCTGCCCGGGGCGACCGACTCGCCCCGTTGCGCGAGCCGCTCCCGAACGATTCCGTCGAAGGGCGCGAGGATCCGCGTCTTGTCGAGCTGGCGTTGCGCGGTCGCGAGCTGCACCCGCGCGGCGTTGACCTCGGCACTGAGCACAGCGGTCTCGGTTTCGCGCTGGGTCAGCGACTCCTGCGAGAAGAAACCCTGGGCGACCAGATCGCGGGCACGGCGTAGCTGCGTGACGGCGAGCCGCTCGCGCGCCAAAGCCGCGTCGAGTGCCGCTTGGGCGCGCTGCACGCCCAGCTCAGTATCGCGGGGGTCGAGCTGGGCGATCAGCTGGCCCCTTCGAACGGTCTCGCCTGCATCGGCTGACCATTCGAGGATGGTGCCGGTCTGCTCTGCGGCGACCTTCGATTCGTTGCGCGCAATCACCTGAGCCGGGGCGTCGCGTTCGGGTTGGACGGCCAGTTCGGACAAGGGCCGAACGGTGACGCGGGTGGTGATCGCTGGCGCGGTCTCGCCGTTCGGGCTGCGCGTGGAATGGCTCCGCGATGACTGTTCGGTTTGGGCAAACGACCCGGGTGAGGCGGCGATGGCCCCACCGATCAGTGCGCAGATCACGCCGGTCAACGGCCGGGGGGCGTGTGTGTTGGGGGCAGTGCGGGGCTCCGTCATCGGTCGATCCCGGACCGTTCGACCAGCAGCCCGTCACGAATGCTGAGGTCCTGGCCATGCAGATCGGTGGGGCGCTCGTGGGCGATCCAGGCGATCAGGCGGGCCGCCCGCGCCGCACTGCCCAACTGACTGCGGGGCACGCGGCTCACGTCATTGATACCCGATTGCCGGATACGAACCTGCATGTCGGTGTCGACCATGCCCGGCTGCAGTCCAAAGACCGCGATCTCGTCCGACGACCACTCCAGCGCGCAGGCGCGTGTGAGCATCAGGAGCCCGGCCTTGCTCGAGCAATACGCGGCCCAGCCTTCGCGGGGCGCATACGCCGCGCCGGTCGAGATATTGATGAGTGTTGCCGCGGGGGAGGCGCGCAAGGCCCCCAGCGCCGCGTCGATCATGTTGTAAGGCCCTGCAAGATTGACCTGCACGGCCCTTGAAAAGTCTTCGGCGGTGATGTCCCCGATACGCCCGATCGGATCGACGACGCCTGCATTATTGATCAGGATGTCCAGGCGGCCGTGCCGCTCAAGCGTCTCGGCGACCGCATGGCGCGCCTGCTGGGCATCTGCGACATCGCAGACCACGACGCTCGCCGCAACGTCCAGCCCGCGCATATCTTCCAGAACAGGCTGAGCGGTCTCAGGCGTGCGGACCGCAAGCACCGGGGTGATGCCGAGCCGCGCGAGTTCCAGCGCGCAGGCGGCGCCTATGCCACGGGACGCTCCGGTCACCAGGGCAACCCGACCGGTTTCTAATTTGGAAGCTGTCATCATTCGAGGCGAGTTTTTTTTGAAAGCGCAATCCTAGTCGAAGTTCCGCGACAGACATTTTTCAAGCCCAATCCTTCGCGGTTCTTTCCCTGTTGCCTGCCCGAAGGTGGGCGCACCGATCACGCTGGAGACCTCAATGCATTACGACACGGCCTCAAATGACCATGGCATGAAGCACGATCCCTTCAAGGCCATCGTGGTGCCGCGGCCGATTGGCTGGATCGGCACGATCTCGGTCGACGGCGTGCCCAACCTCGCGCCCTACAGCTTCTTCAATGCCGTGAGTGACAAGCCGCCGATGGTGATGTTCTCCTCGGCCGGGGTCAAGGACTCGGTGCGCAACGTTCTTGCGACAGGTGAATTCACCTGCTCATTTGCCAGTCTTGCGCTCAGCCGGGGGATGAATTTGAGTGCCGCGCCGGTCCGGCCGGAGGCCGATGAGTTCCGGTTGGCCGGTCTCGAGACTGCACCGTCCCGCTATATCCGTCCCCCTCGGGTCGCTGCAAGCCCTGCCGCGCTCGAATGCAGGCTATGGAAGACGATCGAGTTGCCTCAGTCGCCACGGGCGAACGTACCCTGGATCATGATCATCGGCGAGGTGGTGGGTGTCTACATCGCGGATGAGGCGATCCGTAATGGCCGATTTGACGCGGCGGCCCATCGGCCGCTCACGCGCATGGGCTACATGGACTACTCGGCGGTCGATCCAGCCGGTGTGTTCGAAATGGTTCAACCTGCGGCGAGCGAGGACGGGATGTCGCTCGTCGAGCGGTCGGGCGCCTGGGACGGCACCTACCAGAAGTCCGGCGACAAGCCTGTTGGCGGCTGAACCACCGGGGCTCGCTTGGAGCCAGCCACAAAAAAAGGGCCAATCGCAAGAATGGCCCTTTTGATTCACATTTTGTGGCGCGCCCGGCAGGATTCGAACCCACGACCCCCTGGTTCGTAGCCAGGTACTCTATCCAACTGAGCTACGGGCGCGCAGAAGGAGAGAGTATAACAGGTTCGCGGGCGGTCTCAGTCGGCCGAGGGCGGAACGGGGGCTGCACTGGCCGGCCGGGGTCTGCGTTGCGGTCGGGGCGGGCGCGAGGCAAGCCGTGTGTCGGTGAATTCGGCCTGAATCGCCACACGCATGAGGTCGGCCATTGATCGGGCGAGCAGTTTTTCCATGATGTTGGAGCGGTGCGCCTCGACAGTCTTGATGCTGATGTCGAGATCGTCGGCGATCTGTTTGTTGAGCCGGCCCGCGACGATGCGCTCGAGCACCTGGCGCTCGCGCGAGGTGAGTTTGTCGATGCGCTCGACCGCCTCCCGCCGGGCGATCACGCGCTCATGATTCTCACCACAGCGCCGCAGACACTGTTCGACCACCGCGCGGACCCGTTCCTCGCTGAAGGGCTTCTGGAGAAAGTCGATCGCGCCCTTTTTCATGGTTTCGACAGCCATCGGCACGTCGCCGTGCCCCGTGATGAACACCAGCGGCATCGTGCAACCGCGTGCATGGAGTTCGTCCTGAAGCGCAAGGCCGGAGAGCCCCGGCATCCGCACGTCGACGAGCACACAGCCGTTCGACTCGTTCTCTGCCCCGGCTGCAAGAAAGGCCTCCGCACTGTCAAAGCAGCGGGTTGCGAACCCGTTGGCCTCAAGCAGCCAGCGGATCGAGTCCCTGACGGCCTCGTCATCGTCGATCACGAAAACTGTGCCGGGCGGGGGTGGACTCGTCTCGCGGTTCAGTTCAGGGCTGCGCGCTGTCATCATGGGGCGGGTCCGTTGGGCGTTTTGGATGGTCGCAGGCATCAGGCCGCCGCTTCAAGCGATGGCTCGTCTTCCCGTGCGATCGGCAGTGTAAATACAAAGCGCGTACCACAGTCGTCCATGCGCTCATGCCATAAGCGCCCCTGGTGGGCCTCGATGATCGAGCGACAGATATTGAGCCCGATTCCCATGCCCTCGGGTTTGGTGCTGAAGAACGGCTCGAACAGTCGAGTTTCGATGTCATCGCGAACGCCCGTCCCGCGGTCGGTGACCGAGAACTGCAAGTGGTGGTCGACGTGCTCGACCGCGACCTTGACCTGGCGCTGAGCCGGTGTCGAGGCGTCTCGCGAGGCCTCGACTGCATTTTTGAGCAGGTTGAGCATGACCTGTTGCATCAGAATCCGGTCTACGTCGAGCGGGGGCAGTTGATCAGGCACCTCGGAGGTGATCTTGACGCGATGACGCTTGGCGTCGATTTGTGCGAGGCCGAGCGCCTCCGACATGAAATCAGCAACCTGGCAAAGCTTGCGCTCAGGCTCGCTGCGCTTGACGAAATTGCGGATCCTTCGGATTACCTCGCCGGCGCGATCGGCCTGTGCCGTTGTCTTGCCGAGGACGTCCAGCAACATCGTCGTATCGATGGGACGGTTCTGGCTTGCGTGGGTGCGCAGGCGCGCCCTGAGCCCGCTGCAGTAGTTGGCGATGGCGGTGAGCGGTTGATTGAGCTCGTGGGCGAGCGACGAGGCCATCTCGCCCATGGTGACCAAACGGACGTTCTGCTGGAGTTTCTGCTCCTGCCTCTGGAGGGTCTCGTCGGCTTCGCGCCGGGCCGTGACGTCGGTGGCGACCAGCATCTCGACTGCGCTCCCGTCGACCCATCGTATGGTCCGGGCACGCAGCTCAAACCAGCGGTTGAGTTGCGGGTGGTAGCACTCGTCATTCCCGGCTTCGATCTGGATCCGTCGCAGGGTACGATGACTCTCCCCGGCGTCGCCAAACCACTCCCGGTACATGCGGTTGGCGAAAAG
Organism: Burkholderiaceae bacterium; assembly: GCA_044348315.1. Classification (GTDB taxonomy): domain Bacteria; phylum Pseudomonadota; class Gammaproteobacteria; order Burkholderiales; family Burkholderiaceae_E; genus SYIM01. The sequence goes on from JBIKTA010000023.1 coordinate 8,939, forward strand.
AAGCGCCTCCGTTCGAGCGGGTTCACTCGATGACGACCCGCCCACCACCGACACCGCTGCATCGAGCGCTTCCATGACCGTCGTGAAGCGCTCGTGCGCGGCCGCCAGCGCTGCCCGGATCCGTCGCGGTTCGGTGATGTCGTTGATCGAGGTCATCCAGCCGGTGTGCTGACCATTTCGATCGACCAGCCGCGACACATAGATCTTGGTGTCGATGAGCTTGCCGTCACTGCGCCGGATGCGGGCCTCGACACTCCCGCGGTTGATGTCGCCCGCCAGCACCCGGGCGAGGTTGCCGCGGTGCAGATCGACCTCGTTGTCCGGCCAATAGGGGAAGGGGTGGGACTTGCCGATCAGCTCAGCGGCGGGAAAGCCGACCATGTCACAGAATGCCCGGTTGACGTAGGTGATGCGCCCCTCGAGGTCGAATGCCCGCATGCCGGTGACCATGGAGTCCTCCATGGCTTGACGGAATGCGGTCTCGGCGGCGAGCGCCGCCTCGGCCTCACGCCTTTCGGTTGTGTCTCGAGCAATCGCATAAAGGAGTGTCGGATAGGCCTGCGGATCGCGCCGGATCGACCACTGCAACCAGCGCCACCCGACGCCATCGGGCGCTTCGATGGGCAGCCTCGGGGCGGGCACGAAGCGGGCCTCGAAACTCACGCCCTGTGCGCCATCTGTGGCGACGGCCTCGATGATGCGATCGATTTCCACCCGATCCTCCGGGTGCGCGCAGTCGATGATCCGGCGACCCGACCCATCCGGGTCGAAGAAGGTCTCAAACGCAGGATTGCCCCGGATCACCCTGCCGTCCGGGCGCATCACGCACAGGGGATCAGGTGAAAGGGTGAAAAGCCGGTCGCGCGCCAACTCAGCCGCCAGCCGATGTCGCGCATTACGACCGAGCAGGAACAGGGCGGCCAGCACGATGAGCGAAAGGCCGACGATCGCAGCCTGCATGGGTGGACCGAGGATGCCGTCGCCCGTCGGCTCGAGTCCGGTGCGGCGTGCGTACCAGAGAAAGCCAGCGACCAAAGCAACGAAAATCACCATGGCGGCGCCGTGGGTCATGGACAGCCAGCGCACCGTCTTGAGCGCAAGCAGGTCGTTGATTTCGTTTGAATGTCTGGTTTTCATCGGGTGAGTGTAGCGTCACCCGTGTTCAGCGCAAGCGTAGGGATCGGTTCATGCGGTTTATTCCATAATGCGAAATAAAATTTCTTAGCGTGAAAAATCGCTTGCCCTTTAGGTCTGCGGTTCTTAAAATTCTCAAAAAACAAACGCCACAGGAGGCAGCATGTCCGCCGTGCCCAATTCGCTTCATTCCAACGCCGATCCGCTCGACCCCGATTCGCTGGAGACCCGCGAGTGGCTCGACGCGCTCGAAGCGGTGATCGATCGCGAGGGCCCGCAGCGCGCGCACTACCTGCTCGAGCGCATGGTCGAGTTGTCGCGCCGCAATGGCGCATTCATCCCGTTTTCGGCGAACACGGCCTACGTCAACACGATCCCCGCGCATCTCGAAGCCCGCTCGCCCGGCAACGCGGAGTTCGAGGAACGCATCCGATCCTACTGCCGCTGGAACGCCATGGCGATGGTGGTGCGGGCCAATCGCCACAACCCGCCCGACGGCGGCGATCTGGGTGGTCATATTTCGACGTTTGCATCGCTTGCGACCATGATCGGTGCAGGGATGAACCACTTCTGGCACGCGCCCCACGAGGGTCACGGCGGCGATCTGGTGTACTTCCAGGGACACGCCGCACCGGGCATTTATGCCCGGGCCTTTGTCGAGGGACGCCTGGCCGAGCCTCAGCTCGAGCGCTTCCGGCAGGAGGTGGATGGCCAGGGGCTTTCGTCCTATCCGCATCCCAAGCTGATGCCGGATTTCTGGCAGTTCCCGACGGTTTCCATGGGTCTTGGCCCGCTGATGGGGATCTATCAGGCGCGATTTCTAAAATATCTGCACGCCCGCGGCATCGCTGACGCCAGCCAACGCAAGGTTTGGGTGTTCTGCGGCGACGGTGAGATGGATGAGCCTGAGTCGCTCGGTGCAATCGGTCTTGCGGCACGCGAAAAGCTCGACAATCTGGTGTTCGTGATCAACTGCAATTTGCAGCGCTTGGATGGCCCGGTGCGGGGCAATGGCAAGATCATTCAGGAACTCGAGGGCGATTTCAGGGGGGCGGGCTGGAACGTCATCAAGCTCATTTGGGGCTCGTACTGGGATCCGCTGCTCGCGCGCGATCGCGAGGGCATCTTGCAGCGGATCATGGAAGAGACGCTCGACGGCGAGTACCAGGCCTACAAGGCCAACGACGGCGCGTTTGTCCGCAAGCATTTCTTTGGCAAGCATCCCAAGCTCCTCGAGATGGTGTCGCGCATGACCGACGAGGACATCTGGCGGCTCAATCGCGGCGGGCACGATCCGCACAAGGTCTATGCGGCCTTCCATGCGGCGGTCAACCATCGCGGCCAGCCAACGGTAGTGCTGGCCAAGACCGTGAAGGGCTACGGCATGGGGCGGGCGGGTCAGGCGAAGAACCCGACGCACCAGCTGAAAAAGCTCGACTCCGAGACGATCCGCGAGTTTCGGGATCGCTTCAACATCCCGATTCCGGATGATCAGGTGGACGCCTTGCCGTTTTACCGGCCAGCCGACGACACGCCCGAGATGCAGTACATGCACGAGCGCCGGCGTGCCTTGGGCGGGTATTTACCCCAGCGCCGGCGAGAGGCCGATGAACGACTGAGCGTTCCCGGACTCGAGGTCTTCCAGCCGATGCTCGAGGCGACCGCCGAGGGTCGGGAGATCTCGACGACTCAGGCGTTCGTCCGACTGCTGACCGCGCTCATTCGCGACAAGGGCTTGGGCCCGCGCGTGGTGCCCATCGTCCCGGACGAGGCGCGTACATTCGGCATGGAGGGCATGTTCCGGCAGCTCGGCATCTACGCGCCCGAGGGACAGAAGTACACCCCTGTCGACAA
>JBIKTA010000024.1:0-11917 GCA_044348315.1 Burkholderiaceae bacterium
GCGACCATCAGCGCGTACGCACCATGAAGACCTGTGGTCATGTCGGCCAGGAAGATCGCAGGCAGCAGGGGCTCTCGATCGCCAAAGCCGCTGATCGCGGCAAAGCCCGAATAGCCTTCGGCCAGCGTGCCAAAACCGGGCTTGTGCCGATAGGGGCCGGAATGGCCCCAGCCGGAGATGCGACCGATCACGAGCTTCGGGTTGATCTCATGCAGGGCCTCGGGACCAAGCCCCATCTGCTCCATCACCCCGGGCCGGAAATTCTCGATCAGGGCGTCGGCTTCGGCGACCATGCGCCGGATCAAATCGAGGCATTCGGGGCGGCGAAAATCGAGGGCCACGCTGCGCTTGTTACGCGCATAGACCTTCCAGTAGGTCTCCACCCCCTCGATCTTCATCGCCCTGAGGGTGTCCCCGGTGAGCGGCTCGAACTTGATGACATCGGCGCCAAAGTCAGCCAACTGCATGCTGAGCATATTGCCCGCTGCCACGCGCGAAAGGTCGATGATACGGACCCCGGATAGCGGTCCGCCGGCCTCGGGGCGCCAGGGTTTTTGTCGAAGCGTCTTGCCGTCAGTCATCAGTCATCCTGGGAAGCAAAGTGGAGCGCGAGCAGTTCGGCGCCGCTCGCCTCGGCGCGCAGGCGAACCGGGGCGTCGGACGGCCCGACGAAAATCACCGACCAGGCCGGGTAGGCCACCGACTCGTACTGGACCGCCCCTTGAAGGACCAGCAGAAAATACCCTCCACCACCGGGCGCGACCGCAGGCGGATCGATCTCAGCGTCCGCGCCCGCCCGGATCATCAACACCCCAGGGGCCGGACCTTGCCCGGCAGAGGCGAGCGCATCGATGCGCACCCCCGAACGGGCCTGCATCACGGCCGGCGTGCTCAGTTGGGCCTGCTCGCTGAAGTGGCGCTTGGGCGAGGGCTTGAGTCGTTCGCGATAGCCAGGCTTGTGCAGGTAAACAGGACCCGGGTCGGTCCGGGCCCGCAGCGTAAAGTAAGCGGAACCTTCCGGTCCGGACAGGATCGGCCCATAGCCCGTGTAACGATCGGCGTAGTGCACCGTGACAGGCGGCAGACCCTGCGCCTGGCGGCCGATCGAGCCATTGCCCGCGACAAACACCTGAAACTGATCGACCTCGTGAAAGTGCGGGAGGATTTCGTCGTTTTCCCGCATGTCGATCAGAAAGGCCTGCGGCCCGGGCATCAGGCGGCCCGTTCCAACCTCGCCGAAATACTCAGTGCGCCAGCGCTCGGCGCCATTGCCCGGAGACTTCATGACTTTGCGCCGAGGCAGGGCCTCGGTGCTGCTGACTGCGTGAACCATGCTGAATCTTTCCATCCGATGACTGAATCCGAACGCCGTCCTGCTCCTCAGTTGCGCTCGATCTTGCGGTCGGTCACGACCTTGCGCCAGACCTCGATCTCGTCGCGATACTTGCGAACGAAGGTCGGTACATCGAGCGCGCCCGCGACGGCAGCTTCCTTGGCGAACAGCGCCTTCATCTCGGGATCGGCCACCGCAGCGCGGATCTCGGTATTCAATCGGGTGACGAGCGGGCCGGGCACACGGGCCGGCGCGAAGACGCCCCACCAGACCTCGGCCGAAAAGCCTGACACCCAGTCGGCAATGGGTGGCAGATCAGGACTGAAGGGGCTGCGGCCCGCAGATGAAACGGCAAGGGGGCGCAATTTGCCACCATCGACCTGAGCGCGCGAGGAGGCCACCGTCGTGAGCAGGTAGTCGACCCGGCCAGCGACCATGTCGATCATGACCTGGCTGATGCCCTTGTAGGGCACGTGAATGCCAGCGGTGCCTGCCATTGAATGCATCAACTCGGTACTGACGTGATTGATCGAACCCACGCCGGAAGACGCGTAGGTCATCTGGCCCTTGGAGGTCCTGATCGCATTCAACAGGTCCTCGAAGCGTTGATGGGGCGAGCCCACTGGGACGACCATCATCAAACCGCTGGTGGCCACGAGCGCGACCGGCGCGACATCGGCGAGCGGGTCATAGGGCAGCTTGGCCTGCACCGCAGCGTTGGACGTGATGGCGCTCGAGGAGAACAGCAGCGTGGCCCCATCGGGGGCCGATCGCATCACCTGGTCGGCACCGATCACGCCCCCCGCGCCGGGACGATTCTCGACGGCAATGCTGGCGCCCAAGCGGGGCCCGAGGCGAGCGGCCAGGGCGCGAGCAAACAGATCGTTGCTGGCGCCCGGCGCAAAGGGGACAACCAGCTTGATCTGGGCCGGTATCTCGCTCGCGTGCACGAGGGAAGCGGCTGTGGCCGAGACGGCAAGCAACAACACACGGGCAAACCCGAGTGCGCGGGATGAGGTGAGCATGAGGAGTCTCCGTTCAGTGATTCGTTCGCTGCAACTACTACCGCAGTCGTCGCGGGGCACCCGCTTTGGGCGCGCGCCGAAACGGTGCGCGGCCGACTATAGGCAGCCGCGCGGCGAGCGTCAAGGCGGACGAGCATCAATTTGGTCTCTCACCAAAGGGCTGTGCTGCGGGCTATGCCGCGCAGCGGCCGCCTCCCCTGTCACGCCACAGTCACTCGATCCGAGCCACATTCCGTAGAATAATGTTCACTCAACCTGAATCGCTCCCCCGACTTTGGATCCCGACCATGCGCAGCAAACTGTTCGTACCAGCCAGTCGCGCCGAACTGTTCCCCAAGGCGCTCGCGAGCGAGGCCGACGCACTGTCTTTCGATCTGGAAGACGCGGTCGAGGAAAGCCGCAAGCCCGATGCACGATTGGCGCTGGCAGCGCTCCTCGGCAGCCCCGAGGCCACGCAGGCGGGCAAGCGCCTGATCGTGCGCATCAATGCGAGCACGACCGCGCACTTCCAGGCTGATGTCGAAGCGATCACGCGGGCCTCGCTCGATACCGTGAACCTGCCCATGGTCGAAAGCGCAGACGAAATCCTCGCGCTCGCGGGGCTCCTCGACCGGCTCGAGGCCGAGCGGGGTATTGCTCGTCCAATCGGCATCCTCGTCAACATCGAGTCGCCCCGGGGTCTGCGCCGCGCGGCCGATCTCGCCTGCAGCCATCCCCGCGTCAACGGGCTTCAGATCGGCTATGGCGACCTTTTCGGACCAACCGGCATCGATCCGACTGATTTCGAGGCCGCGCAGTTCGTGAGGATGCAGGTCCGAATGGCCGCGGCCGAGGCCGGGGTCGCCGCCTACGACGGCGCTCACACGAATATCCGTGACCTCGAGGGCTTCAGACGCAGTTGCGCGGCGGCGGCACGGCTCGGTTTTGCGGGCAAGAGCTGCATTCACCCCACGCAGATCGCGGCCGCAAACGAGATCTTCATGCCGGACCCGGCACAAGTCGCTCACGCAAGACGCGTGGTCGCTGCGGCCGAGGAGAATCTGGCACGCGGCGTGGGCGCCTTTTCGGTCGATGGGCAACTGATCGACGGACCGCTGATCGATCGGGCGCGGACCCTGGTTGCGCGCGCCGGGGATCATTGATCCAACCGATCATGATCAAGCGAAGTATCCTTTGCACCACACAATCATCATTCAAATCCAAACCATGGAGGAGCCACAGATGAAACCATCGCTTCGGTCAGACAATCGACGAAACTTCATTGCAGCCGGCGCGGGCTTGGGCGCGGGCCTCATGCTTCCCGGCCTCGCCGCCGCCCAGCCGGTGAGCCTGCCCAAGACGATCCGTATCGTTGTTCCATTCTCGCCGGGCGCGAGCAATGACCTGTTTGCCCGTGCCCTGGCCCAGCGGCTCGGACCCAAGCTGGGCTTGAACGCGATTGTGGAGAACAAGCCAGGCGCCGGCGGTCGGATCGGTGCCGAACTCGTGGCGCGTGGCGAGACCGATGGGTCGGTGCTGCTCTTCAGCTCAAACTCCTTCACCACCGGCGCGGCCCTGACGCCCAAGCTGCCGTATGACATGGAGAAATCCTTCGCGCCGGTCGCCCTGATGGCCCGCAGCCCGATGATCCTGCTGGTTGCAGCCAACAGCCCGTTGAAAAATGTCGCCGACGTGGTGGCAGCCGCCCGCCGCGACGGACCCAAGATGACCTTTGGCTCCTCAGGCGTGGGCGGTCTCAACCACATGGCGACCGAACTGTTCCAGTACGTGGCCAAGATCGACACCACGCACGTCCCCTACAAGGGCATGGCAGGCGCCGTGACTGACCTGATTGCCGGCAACATCCAGTACCTGATCTCGACCTCGGCGTCCGCAGGCGCCCAGGTCCGCAACGGTCAATTGCGCGCGCTGGGCGTGTCGTCGACCGACCGGTCCCGCTTCATGCCCGAATTGCCGCCGATCGCCGAAACCCTGCCTGGCTATGGTATCGAGGGCTGGTGGGGCGTTTATGCACCGGGCGGCACACCCGCGCCGATCGTTGCCACGCTCAACAAAGTGATCCGCGAGGTCAACCGTGAGCCCGAAATCGAGCAGCTCCTCGCGCGTGAGACGGCGGTGTCGAGCGAAATGGATCCCGCTGCATTTCGCAAGTTCTACCTCGACGAGCTCAACCAGTGGAAAAAGCTCGTGGCCGAGCGCAACCTGATGGGCAAATAATCGATGAGCGCCGCCGTGTTGCCAGCATTCGATCGCCAACCGAACTCGAGCCCGGCCGCGGTGGCCGAGCGGTCGGCGATCCTGGCCGATCCCGGCTTCGGCCGCTTCCACTCCGACCACATGGTGTCGATCAGCTGGACGGCGGCGCTGGGCTGGCACGATGCGCGCCTGCGTCCCTATCAGGCACTCTCGATGGACCCCATGTCGCTGGTGCTGCATTACGCGCAAGCCGTCTTCGAGGGACTCAAGGCCTACCGCCACCCTGATGGATCGATCCAGGCATTTCGGCCTCAGCTCAATGCACAGCGACTGAACGCCTCGGCCCGGAGGCTGGCCTTGCCCGAGTTGCCCGAAGCGCTGTTGATCTCAAGCCTTCGCGAATTGGCAGCGATCGACCGGGAGTGGGTGCCGGCGGCACCTGAGACCTCGCTTTATTTTCGCCCTCTGCTGATTGCCGATGAGGCGTTCTTGGGCGTACGAGCAGCCGAGCGGGTGAGCTTCCATCTGGTCGCGAGCCCCGCAGGCGCCTACTTCCCGGGTGGTGTCAAACCGGTGCCCGTGTGGGTGTCGACCACGCAAAGCCGCGCAGGCCGGGGCGGAACCGGTTTTGCAAAATGCGCAGGCAATTACGCGGGCTCACTCGCAGCACTCGCCGAGGCGCGCAGCAAGGGCTGCCCCCAGGCGCTGTTCCTGGACGCCTGTGAAAGTCGCTTCATCGAGGAAATGGCCGGCATGAACGTGTTCGTCGTTCATCGGGACGGCCGAATCGCGACCCCCGAACTCGGCGACAGCATTTTGCCGGGTGTCACGCGGGCGAGCCTGATCGAACTCGCCCGCGACGAGGGCCACGCGGTCGACGAGCGAAAGATCGCGCTTGATGAGGTGCTCGAGGGCTTGCGTGACGGATCGATCACCGAAGTTTTTGGTTGTGGCACTGCAGCGGTGATCTTTCCGGTAGCGGGCCTGCGGGGGCCGGATTTTTCAATCGACACGCGGCCATCCGAAGATGGCGGCGTCACGATGAAGCTCCGCGCCCGCCTGACCGATCTGCAGTTCGGACGTGTCGCGGACCCCCGTGGCTGGCTGATGCGGCTTACTTGACCAGACTGATCTTTGCGTCGGCGATCACCTTGCTCCACGCGTTCAATTCGCCGCGCAAACGGGCACCAAAATCGGCGCTCGAGCCCCCGATCGCATCGGTGCTCATCTTGGCGAACTGACTCTGGATGGTCTTGTCCTTCAGCGCGGCATTGAAGACGGCGTTCAGGCGATTGACCGCCGCCTCGGGCATGTTGGCGGGTCCCCACAGTCCAAACCAGGTCATCGATACGAAGCCAGGCAGATCCTCGGAAATGGTCGGCAGGTTGGGCACCAGCGGCGAGCGCTCAGGCGAAGACACCCCCAACGCGCGCACCTTGCCGTCACGCGCCTGCGGGTAGCCCGAGGAAAAGCTGTCAAAGATCACGTCGATGCGGCCCGCGATGAGATCCGGCATCGCCAGAGCGGTCCCCTTGTAGGGCACATGGGTCATTTCGATCCCGGCCATGGCCCTGAATCGCTCACCCGACAGATGCGGGATGCCACCAATACCCGCTGAACCGAAATTCAGCTTGCCAGGATTTTTCTTCGCGTACTCGATGAATTCGCGGACGGTCTTCACCGGCAGGCTGAGCGGCACGATCATGATCGAAGGCGATTGCGCCAGAAACACGATCGGCGTGAAGCTGCGCAGCGGGTCGTAGCCAATCGCCGGATTGAGAATCGGACCGATCACGTGGGTACTGTTGGTGCTCAAGAGGATGGTGTAGCCATCGGGTTCGGCCTTTGACACGATGCCTGCGCCCAGGGACCCACCCGCCCCCGCGCGGTTCTCGATGACCACCGACTGCCCGATATCGGTCGAGACCTTGTTGACCAGCAGCCGCGCAAGGTTGTCAGTCCCCCCTGCGGGCGGAAAGGGCACGACCATGCGGATGGCACGATTCGGGTAGTCCTGAGCCGCTGCTGCGGCGGAAACACTAAGCGCCACGACTGCACAAAGACTGCGAAGATGAGCATTCATCGACGACCTCCTGTTGTAATCACGTCAAGCGCGGACTTATACCACGCGCAAAAGGGCAGGCTCGGGCTGATCCTTGTGCGGCACTTGGGGTTCAGCTATTTTGATGCGCGACAGTCGGCTGCAAGATTGGACTGCCCGGCATCCGAGCCCCTACGCCCATCACCCGATCATTTCAGCGCTTGAGGCGAAAAAACATGCCACCCTCCATTACCGGCGCACGGGCCCTCCTGGTCGGCGGCCGATACCAGGCCCAGCAAACGATCGGTCGTGGGACGCTCCCCCGCCTATGGGACAAGATCACCCGCAGCAGCAGACAGCAGGTGGCCATCCACCTGCCCGCGACCGGGGGCCAGCCCGCCCGACATATTGCAACGGGCGTGCCGCGCGCCGACTTCCGACGACTGATGCGGGTCGAAAACACGCCGCACCAGCAAGCCTCCAGCTCGGCCGCGCCCGGAGATCGGGTTCAAACCGCCCGACGACTGGCCGCGTCCGCGACGATCCCGGATCAAGGCCTTCAGGATGACGAGGTCATCCTGCTTGCCCAGCAAATCGGTCGGGGCGAATTCGGATTCCTGTTCCGGGCCGCTCCAGAGTCGCTTCAAAATGCCCTTGCAGCGCTGGAGACGCGCGAACCTCAGCTCGCCGCACTGGTGCTGGACCGCTACCAACTGGACGGCGATGAAGCGGACGCCGCCCGGCACGCCGAATCACTGCTTGCCGCGCTCCGGGGCGCATCCCCCGAACAAGCCGTCGCGCAGGCCCGCAGCGCGCTGGAAGCAGCGTTCCAAGCCACAGTGACCCAGCGCCTCGAGATGGTCGAGCGATCGCTCGACCTTCAATATGGCACAGATGTCCACCCGCCTTCGACGGATCGTCTGCTCACGCGCGACCGGGAGCTCGCCTCAACGCTCAGCCACCTTCTGATCGACGACAGCGACCGGATGATGTCGCCCGCCGGGATCGATCTGACGATCCAGGCCTGCACACGGCTCCTGCCACCCGCCGCATCCACGCCATCGGTCGCCAGCACACTGCGCACGCTCGCCACCCTGCGCGACAGCGACAACATCCGGCGCCTCGTCGGGTCGATCGGCGACTCGGGCGGTGAGGACCCGCGAGTCGCCCCAGCCGCAGAGGGCATCGTACGGGCGAGCCAGGGACTGTCGGCCGACACATCAATCGACCGTGCGGCCCTTCGGCGCACGGCACTCGCGGCGCTGCTCACGCCCCTGCGCCAGGGCCAGGTCGGCTCCTGCTTCGCGACTTCGGTGGGTCATATGCTCAAGACCACCCATCCCGAGGCCTTCCTGCGCGACATCAAGCGCATGCTCGAGGAAGGCGAACTGGTGCGCACTGATGCGGGCTCGCCTGCGGCGGACAGGCCGTCCCGATCAGTCTGCAGACCGATACGTCGCGGCTCGAGCGCGGCTTCAACGACCCGAATGACCCTGCGCAGGCAGGGCACCTTCAGAAGGCAGTCAGCCTGGGGCGCATGACCGGTGCGGCAGGCTACATGCAGACCGGACGCGATATCCAGGCTGCCCGGACCCTGCTTAAGCAGGGCATGCCGGCCGGTCCCGGCAAGGCCGCAGCCGCTGTGGAACCGTCTGCCGGCGCGGTGCTCCGCCAGGTCATCGCAACTCGGCATGGCGCCAAGGGCGTGGTCGGCGACATCGATCAGGTCCGTTCCCGAATGCGCGACCTGATCACCGAGCGGAGCGATCTGAAAGAGCGCGTGATTCCCGATTCGACGCGGCAGTCGACGACCACCGCAGCCGAGCTCGACCGGGCTCGGGCCGAAATGAACGCGGCGCGATCGGCGTATAAATCGGTGCGGGACGAGCATAGGCCTGCGGGCTGGCTCGAGCGGCAGATGTACACCACCCGGCGGGATGCGGCAGAGCGCCGCTATTTAAAGCTGGAGCGGGAGTTCGAAGCTCTCGAAAGCGCCCCGAGGAGGCTGGCCGACGCGCAGAAGCGCCTGGGAGAGATCGATACGCTGATCGAGCAGGCGAGTAACGACCTGGTCCGGTTTGCCGAAGCCGAAATGAGCGTCGCCGACCCGGACGCCTACGCGCGCGACCTGAAGCTCGCACAGTCGATGTTCCTGGCCCAGGTCGACGATCCGCTGCTGAGAGCCTGGGAGTACACGATGGCCTCGCAGGTCGAGCAGGACGAGTCGATCTCCAACAACAAGAAGCTCGAAGACATCCAGACCGAGCAGCTTCGTGACTTCCTGCAGCGGCAACTCGACGCACAGCCCCTCAATGGGCGTCCGGCCAGAGTGCCCGAGAGCTTTGTCGGCAGCTTCGTCGCCGCCTATCGTGAGGTTCTCAGGGAGAGGGTCCGCTTCGCCTACGACGCATCGACCCCGACCGCGTTGGCTGCGGACGGAAACAGTTCGGCAGGTGCCTGGGTCATGTACATCAAGGACCCTGGATCGGAAAACGGTGCAAGTCGGCCCATCCTGGGCAAGCAGGACTTCAAGTCCGTGACCGGCGACCTGATTCGGGAAGCGGGCAATCGGATCAGCGCGCGCTACCGCGGGCGGATCGACGCCGAAAAGGTATCAGAGCAGCTCGCCTCAGGCTTCTACGACAGCGACGGGTGGGTCGAGGCCGTCACTTCGGGCCTGGGCGGTTTGGGCGACGAGGCCCGCACCCAGCTGCCCTGGCGGATCGACGCTGGCGGCGCACCGTCTGCGCTGCTCGCTTCTGCTCTGGGGGTTCCTCACGCCCGGCTCAGTGAAGGAACGGTGTTCAAAGACCTGGAATCTGGCAACGCCAATACGGGTGAACAACTGCTCGACACGGTCATCGCCAACCTCGCCGCACTGCGCGGCGCGCTCACACCCGAGCAACTTGCCGATACGGACACGCTGATGTTTCCGGTCGCCAACAAGAATCACTCTTTTATTTTCCAACCCGGCCACCCCGATCTGCAACCCCTGTTGAAGGGCAGCCTCAATGCCGAGGACTTCAAGATCGGGCTCAAGGAGCGCGCGACGGAGCGCCTGAATGCACCGCTCGACGAACCGACGATCCAACGCACGCTGGAGGCCGTGCGGCCGCATTTTCCAATCGGCGTGGGGGAGGTCAAGCTCAGCTTTGAAACCTTCGAGCGATCGATCCGCCAAGCTGCTGCGGGCGCGGCCCCCATGACGCCCGAACGCTTCATCAAGACCTACAGGGAAGCCGTGATGCGTAGCGGTTTGTCCGCCGAAGTCGCTGATGTCTCGTCGAAACTGTGGATCGAGCCCGGCGTCTTTGCCAGCGCCATCGCATCGGCCCCCGGGAGCCACGCGGGTGTGGCGGATCTGAACTGGAAGAGTGGATCCGACCCCGATCTGATGGCGATCGCCTACAATCCGTTCCGGTCGCGCTTCGAGTCCGGAACGGTTCGGAAAGACGCGCAGATCTGGACGACCGACTCGTCCTGGGCCGAGGAAGGCCTTTACTTCATTGCGAGTCACTCGATGATCCAGAGACCGCCTGCCGGTATTGCCTGAGCGCTACGACCCCACAATGAATCCGCTCGCTCCGCTGCTCGATTCACTGTCCCGCACCCACGGCCTGGGCCCACTCGCTCTTGACGAAGCCGGTGTGTGCGTACTTCGCTACGACGATCGGCTCGACGTGATCATCGAGTGTCCGCCGGGCGCCGAGTCGGTGCTGGTGCAGATCCCGCTCATGCCGGTTCCCGGCGTCGACCGCGAGGGGTTCTTCAGAAAAGTGCTGGCGCTCAATCATCGTGGTGAGGCAACCCGAGGCGCGACGCTCAGCCTCAACGAAATCAGCGAGACGGTGATGCTGGGTGCCCTGCTGCCCGCAGACACGCTTGACGCGCTCGGTCTCGAACATCTGATCGGCAACCTGATCGATGGTGCGCAGTCGCTGATCGCACGACTCGAGCCGGGCGGCGCACATCCGGACGTCTCGACCGATGCTGACGAGACTGCCCGCTCGCCGGCTCCCAACATCCAAACCTCGAGCTTTTTCGATCCCCGTCATCGGGGCTGATCAACCCGCCAGTACACGGTCCGATACGCCTCACCATGGCGGTCGCGGCCGGCAGCGACATGGCCCAGCAAAGCCCCATTTGCATCGGCTGGGGCCTGCGACCAGTCAAACGCCTCGATCAGACCCCGATCAATCCGGCATTCGAAGCCGTAGACATTGAGGTCCCAGGCTCGGGCACCGTCGTCGTGCCGGACCTCGTAAAGCGTCACACAGTCGGGATCGACCGAGGCAAGCGGTCGGCGTTGATTGAGCGCCTCCAACATGCCCAGCAGCGGATGTCCAGGATCGTCCCTGTGCAGTTCCCCAGCGAAACCGGCGAGCGTTGCCCCGGGGACCAGCCAGTATTCGGTATGTCGGACCCGGGATTCATCGAAACGCCACTTGACCGCGCGCGCCCAGAGCCCGGGCGGCGCCCAGCGCACTCGGCCACGTGGGCTCGCCTCCTGCAGCCGCGCCGGGAACTCGAGATAGGCCTTCGCGCCCATAGCTTCGGTTGCGAGATAGCCGAAGTTGGCCCTATGAAGATCGATGAACAGCGCCGTAGCAACGCTGGGCGGTGCGGCGAGCGAACCGAGCAGCTCCGCCCAAGCCGATTCATCCAGTCCGTCCAGGCGGAAGCCGACCACGCGTCGATTCGAATCGGTGCGACTGCTCGTCAAGTGCCACTTGGCTGAATGCTCCCAGCCCGCGACCCTTTGCCCAAGCAGGCGGGCCGCGCGCTCGAGCCTGGGCCCCAGGGCGCCGTGCGAACCGGGCGAAGATCGTGTTTCAGCATTCATGGCGGTGACAAGGCGCAGCGATCAGAGTGGCCCCGACCCTATCAGGAGGCGGCAAGGCCTGCAATGCGCCTTGAGCGGCCCCGGGTCTTGGGTTCACAATGTCGGTCTGAACGCGCAGACACGGAGCACGATGATGTTGCAGAAGACGCCCGACGCCGCCCTGAGCGAAGCATCCGCCCAGGCTTCCGACCGCCGCCCCGAGGGAATGCCGGCTTTTGCCGCACCGCCTTTAAAGGCCGCACGCCCGCCGCGCTGCCCGCCTTTTGTCGAGGTGACGAGCTCGGACCAGCTGCTCCCCTATCTCGAGCACGTCGCGCGCCGACCCTACAACCATGGGCTCAACGCCTGCTGGGACCTGAAGGAAGGCGAGCGGGTGCTGCTGCGGGTCGACAACTGGCATAGCGAGCTCACCATCCAGGCCTGCCAGAAGATCCTGGAAAAATACAAGGTCAAGTACGAGATCCAGAAGATCGATCGCG
>JBIKTA010000388.1:0-3588 GCA_044348315.1 Burkholderiaceae bacterium
GAAACTCTTCCCGGATGTCCCCACCTACGCCGAACTGGGTTATCCGGGCGTGCGCGGCGACAGCTGGATCGGCATGTTCCTGCCCGCTGGCACGCCGAGGGCGATCGTCGATCGCTGGCATCAGGAACTCACCGTCTTCATGAAAGATCCGGAAACGATTGAGCGGCTCTCCACCCTGGCGCTCGAGCCCGTCGTTCAGGGCCCGGAGGCGTTTGCCGCCCGGGTGAAGGCGGAGATCAAGGACTTTGCCGACCTCGCCAGCAAAGTCGACCTCAAGGCTCAGTAAAGTGAGGGCCCGGGGCGGTTCGGATCAAAGACTGAACGACCGCCCGGTGCCTGTCTGATCAGCCAACTGCAGCCTGGCCGGCCGCGTGTTCGGCCGCAAGAAAGCCAAACACCATCGCGCTGCCGATCGAGGCGCCCCCCTGATAGCCCACACCGGTGTCAGCAGGGGCCGCAGCATTGCCGCAGGCGTAGAGACCCGGAATCGGATGGCCGCGGACATGCATGACTTCACCGTTGTGGCCGGTCAGCACGCCTGCGCTCACCATGCCGCCCACCCGGAGGCGAATCGCATAGTAGGGCGCTGTGTCGAGCGCCCCCAGTTGACCGCTGCTTGCCTTGCGATCGCCCCCTGCGGTACTGCGTGAGAAGGCCGAGGCCCCGCGTCCGAAGTCGAGATCACGGCCGTCCGGAACGAAACCGTTGAAACGCGTCACGGTCGCCTCCAGGCCCGCCGGATCGACCTCGATCTTGGCGGCAAGCTCGGCCAGGGTATCCGCGCGAACGATCCAGTCGGGCACGGGTGCTCCGGGCTGACCGCCCACCACCGAATAGTGCTGGCGATGCCGGTCGTCAAAGATCATCCAGGCGGGCAGGTTCACGAACCGGTGCGTGGCACGATCGAACTCCTGGAAGGCGTGCACCACCTGCTGAAAGAGCGACTCGTCACAAAACCGCCGCCCCTCTCGATTGACTGCGATCGCGCCGGGATAAGGCATGCCGTGCAGGCCAATGGAGAAGAACTCGCCGTTGCGGCTCTCGACCGAGCAACCGACGAGCTTGCGGTGATTGACGGGCAGGCGATAAACGGAGGCGCCGAGCTCGGTGGCGAGGATCATGCCGTCACCCGTGTTGGTCGGGGCAAAAGAATTGAGCCAGTCGGGCAGGCCTTCGAAACGCTTGACCAGATCGTTGTTGCCCTCATAGCCCCCGGTTGCGAGCAGCACGCCATGACGCGCGCGGAGCACCTCCCCCTGCGCAGTGCGTACACCGCAGACACGCCCTGCCTCAGTGATCAGTTCCTCGACACCGGCGTTCACGCGCAATTGGACGCCTAGCGCGAGGCCCGCGCGAAGCAGTTGCGCAACCAGCCCCTGACCCGCCGCAAGCCAGCCGAGCGCGCGACGCCGCTCGAGCTCCTGCCGATCCCAGTTCATTCGGTTGCCAAAGCCGCCCCAGGCGATCACGTCGCCCCAGGTCACACCGGGTGGGATGTAGTGCGCAGGTCGAATCGCATCAGCCCAGGCCCCGAGCTCGGACCGCGGCATCGGCTGCACTTCAACCATTCGGCGACCGTCCGGACAGCTGCCTGGCGCGGCGGGATGGAAGATCTCGGGCAACCCGATGGTGAGCTGCAACTTGACGCCGAGCTCGCGGAATCGATCCACTGCGCGCGGCGCCGCCCGCACATGGGTCTCGAGCAGATCGTCGAGCGCCGCATCGCCTGCGACATAGCGGGCGTAGTCAAGACCCGCCTCGATGCTGTCATCGAGCCCGGCCTCACGCGCGATCGAATTGGCAGGCGCCCAGAGCGTGCCGTAGGACGTCGCCGTACCGCCACCAATCTGTGCGCCCTTCTCGAGCACGCACACCGACAGCCCCCGACCGGCCGCGACCAGCGCACCCGCCAGCCCACCCGCTCCAGTGCCCGCCACGATCCAGTCAAACTCGGTTGAACCCCTGTTCACTTCAGTCTCCCTGAGCGTTTTGAATGTTGTGCCAAACCGCAGTATCGCTCAGCCGCGAGACGGAATCGGGCAATGCGCATCTTTTTCGACCAGATCGTAAACGAAGATGAATTTCGCCATGCCGGTGAGCAGACCCGCCACCATGCCGAGTTCGAAAATCTGGGCATCGTCGAAGAATTCCCGAAGCGCACGATGCAAGTCCGGGTCCAGAGAACCCGACTGGTTGTTCATCGAAATGCGATCCGCCAGAAGCAGGACCGCACGGTCGCGCGAATCGAAGACCGGCGCATCTTCCATCATGATCGAAGCAAGCTGATCAGCGGTGACGCCTGCCCTGAGCGCAGCCTTGCTGTTGCCGCGGTTGCAGTAGGCGCAGCCGTGCGTCATGGACAGCCGGTAGCGCAAGAGCTCCTTGGTCCTCACATCGACCCGGCCGCCATAGAAGAGCTGCCCGTAGAACGAATCCTTGTACCACTCGAGCAACTCCGGCGCATTGCCGCCGACCTCGATCAGCGTCGCATCGTCGCGCAGTGCAATCGCATCATCGTGGTCCTTCTGAAGGCGTGGATTCATCTGCTCACGCGGGACTCGGGCCAACAGGGGGGTAGGCATGGATTGAACTCCTGGTCGGTTGCGGGGATCCCGCAGGCATCAGACTGCAACAGCCCGGACGGGCCGAGCATGAGGGCGTAACAGCGTGCTCAAAACTCGCTATGATCGGACCCATGAATTCACTTGTCCAACTGCTCGCAATGCTGGGGCTACCGGAAGACGGGGTCGACACCGTTTCGGGCGAGGCCAGCTTCCGGGTCGACGACCAGATCGATCTGACCCTCGTGTTGACCGCCGACGGCCGATTTCTTTGGCTGAAAGCGTTGACCCTCCTGGCGGCCGACCCCGCAAACTCCGCCTTGCACGAGCGGATTGCAACAGCCAACTACGCGGGGGCTCTGACCGGCGGCGGCGCGCTGGGGCTCAATCCGGTCAATGGCGAGGTCCTGCTCTTTCAAGAGTTGCCCGTGGCCCACTGCGAAGCCTCGGACCTCCAGTCGGTCGTGGCGCGTTTCATTGACGCCGCCATCCGTTTGAAGGCCGACCTGGGCGATGTTGCGGGCCTGGCCGGGGACAACGCCGCTGCGCCGTCCTCGGCCCCGGCGTCCTATTTCCAACGCCCCACCGACTGGTTGCGCGGATGAATACCGCCATCTCAAACGGCTACGCACGCCTGATCCAGAGCCAGCCTCAGATCAGCGACCGTGCCCAATTACGCACGAACGACGCGGGGCAACTCGGCTCGGTCACCCGCTGCGGGTTTGGGCGAATGGTGAGCGCGATCTTTCGCAAGGCAGCCGATCAGGAACACAACGTCGCCGCCGCCCGCTCCTACCTCGAGCATGTCCGCGACACTCACGGCGTGGACGCAATGGTTTTTGCGGAGGGTCAGCTCAGTCGCCGGCTTGACCAAGGCAAGCCCGTATCGATGCGCAAGATCCGTGAAATCGAAAGCAAGTGGCAGCGTGCGAGTGGGCAACTCCCTCTCAACAAAGATCAGCTCCGCATCGGCAACGCACTCGGCGGCGGCGCTCAGAGCAAGGTTTATCTGGCGCGCTACGAGGGC
>JBIKTA010000587.1:0-3586 GCA_044348315.1 Burkholderiaceae bacterium
TTCGCAGCCGGTGCGGCTTTCTTCGCAGCCGGTGCGGCTTTCTTCGCAGCCGGTGCAGCTTTCTTCGCGGCCGGTGCCGCTTTCTTCGCAGCCGGTGCAGCTTTCTTCGCAGCCGGTGCGGCTTTCTTCGCAGCCGGTGCGGCTTTCTTCGCAGCCGGTGCGGCTTTCTTCGCAGCCGGTGCAGCTTTCTTCGCAGCCGGTGCAGCTTTCTTCGCAGCCGGTGCAGCTTTCTTCGCGGCCGGTGCAGCTTTCTGCGCAGCCGGTGCAGCTTTCTGCGCAGCCGGTGCAGCTTTCTTCGCAGCCGGCGCGGCTTTCTTCGCGGCCGGCGCGGCTTTCTTCGCGGCTACCTTCGTTGTAGTGGCCATGATCAACTCCTTGAAATGATGTTGCGTTGGATGAGACCCGTGAGACCACGCCCAATCGTCGGGCGCCGAACGGGCCATTCGTCGGCGCAGGTCGATCGCCGCCCGCTCGGACGGTTCGTTCCAACGCTAATGAATGCTGGGAGGCCGCACCGAGCAGGGCGGCAAAAAAAAGGCCGATCCATAAGGGGAATCGGCGCAAATTCGAGGGGGAGCGGGTCCCTGTCCGCCCATTGAGCGAACGCCTGATGCCGCAAGGCGGACCGCCCCTGCGGTGGCTTGGCCCGTAACCTAAAAAAGGTCGCCACCGAGAGAGGACTGGATATCAATCCCAACTGAGCGCGCCTCCAGTCTGATACTCGATGACGCGGGTCTCGAAAAAGTTTCGTTCCTTTTTCAGATCGATCATCTCGCTCATCCAGGGAAATGGATTGTCCTCGGCAGCAAAGAGTTGCTCGATACCGATCTGCTGGGCACGTCGGTTCGCAATGAAGCGCAGATAGGCCTTGAACTGCGAGGCGTTGAGGCCGAGCACGCCACGCGGCATCGTGTCTTCGGCGTAGGCGTACTCCAGGTCGACCGCGCGACCAAACAGCCCGCGGATCTCTTCGCGGAAGGCGGGCGTCCAGAGGTGCGGGTTTTCGAGCTTGATCTGGTTGATGAGGTCAATGCCAAAGTTGCAGTGCATCGATTCGTCACGCAGGATGTACTGGTACTGCTCGGCTGCGCCGGTCATCTTGTTCTGACGGCCGAGCGCCAGAATCTGTACGAAACCGACGTAGAAGAACAAGCCCTCCATCAGGCAGGCGAATACGATCAGCGAGCGCAAAAGCTTCTGGTCATTCTCCGGGGTGCCCGTCTTGAAATGGGGGTCGGTCAGCGTATCGATGAACGGGATCAGGAACTCATCCTTGTCGCGGATCGACTTCACCTCATGGTAGGCGTTGAAAATCTCCCCTTCCTCAAGGCCGAGTGATTCGACAATGTACTGATACGCATGCGTGTGGATCGCCTCCTCGAACGCCTGACGCAACAGGAACTGTCGGCACTCCGGCGCCGTGATGTGGCGGTAGGTACCCAGCACGATGTTGTTGGCCGCAAGCGAGTCGGCTGTCACGAAGAATCCTAGATTGCGCTTGACTAGACGACGCTCGTCTTCAGTCAGTCCGTTGGGGCTTTTCCAGAGGGCAATATCGCGGCTCATGTTGACTTCCTGCGGCATCCAGTGGTTGGCGCAGGTGGCGAGGTATTTGTCCCAGGCCCATTTGTACTTGAACGGGACCAGCTGGTTGACGTCGGCGCCGCCGTTGATGATCAGTTTGTCTTCGACGCGTACGCGTCGATCGTGGGTGGCCGACACGGCTGTGCGGGCCACGCTCAGGGGCTCCTGCAGGACGGGAGCAGCGACAGACGGCTCGGGCGATGCAAACGGCTGGTATGCGCGCACGGACGGCGGAGGGGCCGGCGCTGCGACGAGGGGTTCATCCCATGACAACATTGAATCGGTCTTTCAAATCGGGTGGACAGGAATAGATGACACGCATGAGATCCATCGCAGTCGGTCTTCGAATGTTACGGATCTCATGCGGGCAATGCAATGGAGGGTCGACGTGATTACTGGCAGGCCTCGCATTCAGGGTCGTCGATTGCACAGAACTTCGGCGCAATCGGTTCGGCCCCCGTGTTGCGGGCGGGCGCGGTTTCGATGGATGAGGTGCCGGCGTAGTTGAAGCCCGCCGAGGACATGCCGTCCGCCGACACCGCGTTGAGTTGCCCGATCTTGTCGGTGGTGGATTTTTCGGCGTGGGTCGCACCAAGTGTACGGAGGTAATACGTCGTCTTGAGGCCACGCAGCCAAGCGAGCATGTAGGTGTCGTGCAGGCGCTTGCCCGATGCCCCCGCCATGTAAATGTTCAAGGACTGGGACTGATCGATCCACTTTTGACGACGCGAGGCGCATTCAACCAGCCAACTGGGCTCCACCTCAAACGCGGTTGCGTAAATTGCGCGCAACTCCGCCGGGATGCGATCGATGCGTGCAAGCGAGCCATCGAAGAACTTGAGGTCGGCGACCATCACCTCGTCCCACAGGCCCAGCGCTTTCAGGTCACGGACCAGATAGTCATTGACCACGGTGAACTCGCCCGAGAGATTCGATTTCACATAGAGGTTCTGGTAGGTGGGCTCGATGCAGGCTGAAACGCCGATGATGTTCGAGATGGTCGCCGTCGGCGCAATCGCCACGCAGTTGGAGTTGCGCATGCCGTGCTCACGGATGCGCGTGCGCAGACTCGACCAGTCAAGCCGCTCGGTCTCATCGACCTCAACATAGCCGCCACGCTGCTCGCGAAGGATCTTCAGGCTGTCCTGCGGCAGGATGCCCCGATCCCAGAGCGAACCCTTGAAGCTCGAATAACGGCCACGCTCCGCCGCGAGCTCGGTCGATGCCCAGTAGGCAAAGTAGCAAACCGCCTCCATCGATTGGTCGGCAAACTCGACCGCCGCGCCGCTCGCATAGGGCACTCGCATCTGATGCAGGCAATCCTGGAAGCCCATGATGCCCAGACCGACCGGGCGGTGGCGCAGATTGGCATTGCGCGCCTTGCCAACCGCGTAGTAATTGATGTCAATGACATTGTCGAGCATCCGCATTGCGGTACTGACGGTGCGCTTGAGCTTGTCGAGATCGAGCTGCCATTGGCCGTTCACCCGATGCATGTGCGCGACCAGATTGACCGAGCCCAGGTTGCAGACAGCGATCTCGGCCTCGCTCGTATTGAGGGTGATCTCGGTACACAGATTGGAGCTGTGCACCATCCCCACATGTTGCTGAGGGCTGCGCAGGTTGCAGGGGTCCTTGAACGTGATCCAAGGGTGGCCAGTCTCGAAGAGCATGGACAGCATCTTGCGCCACAGTTGCATCGCCGGGATCTTGCGAAACAGTTTGACCTCGCCCGCTGCCGCCCGCTCCTCATAGCGGAGATAGGCCTGTTCGAACTCGGTACCGACCTTGTCGTGCAGGTCGCGGCAATCCGACGGCGAAAACAGCGTCCACTCCGCGTTCTCCATCACGCGCCTCATGAACAGATCGGGGATCCAGTTCGCCGTGTTCATGTCGTGGGTGCGGCGGCGATCGTCGCCGGTGTTCTTGCGCAGCTCGAGGAATTCCTCGATGTCGAGGTGCCAGGTCTCCAGGTAGGCACAGACCGCACCCTTGCGCTTGC
>JBIKTA010000389.1:0-3584 GCA_044348315.1 Burkholderiaceae bacterium
CGTTCGAGCCGCTCGAGCAGGCGGCTCGTATCCGGGGACAGGGATTCAGGAGCGGTAGTCGGCATTGATCGAGACGTAGTCGTGGGAAAGGTCGCAGGTCCAGACGGTCGTAGCCACCGGGCCTCGGCCCAGCACGACCCGAATGGTGATTTCGGAGGACTTCATCACCCGCTGTCCATCGGCCTCGCGATAGTCGGGGTGACGGCCCCCGCGTGTGGCCACATGGACATCATCGAGGTAGAGATCGATGTCATCGACATCGAGATCATCGACGCCGGCGTAGCCGATCGCAGCCAAAATGCGGCCAAGGTTGGGGTCTGAAGCAAAAAATGCGGTCTTGACCAACGGCGAATGCGCGATCGAATAGGCAATCGCGCTCGCCTCGTCGCGATCCCGCGCGCCCTCGATCGCGACAGTGATGAACTTTGTCGCCCCCTCACCATCGCGAACGAGCGCCTGCGCCAAGTCCGTTGCCACGGACAACAACGAAGCACGCAATTCGGCCGCGCCCGGATCGGCGTCTGCGGCAATGCGCAGCCCGCCCGCACCGGTCGCAATCAGCACGAGCGAATCGTTGGTCGAGGTGTCGCCGTCAACGGTCACCCGATTGAAGGTCTGATCGGCAATTTCGGTACACCATCGCGATAGGAGCGAGGCCTCGACCGTCGCATCGGTCGCGATGAA
The DNA here is from genome assembly GCA_044348315.1 of Burkholderiaceae bacterium. Taxonomy (GTDB): domain Bacteria; phylum Pseudomonadota; class Gammaproteobacteria; order Burkholderiales; family Burkholderiaceae_E; genus SYIM01. The sequence goes on from JBIKTA010000389.1 coordinate 685, forward strand.
ACCGAGCATCGTCGCCATGTTGGGGCGGATCATGCCCGCTCCCTTGGAAATGCCGCTCACGGCAGCAACCGACCGACCGCCCAGCTGAACCTGAGCCGACACGGCCTTGGGCTGCGTGTCGGTGGTCATGATCGCCTCAGCCGCGTCGAGCCAGTCCGACCCGTCAAGCGCTGACGCCGCTGACGTGATGCCCGCGCTCAGCCGGTCCATCGGCAGGTGCTCGAGAATCACACCGGTCGAAAACGGGAGAACCTGGTCGGCCCGGCAGCCCAGCTGCCGCGCGACCTCGGCGCAGCTGCTTCGGGCGTTTGCAAGCCCCTGGGCGCCGGTGCCGGCGTTTGCACAGCCGGTGTTGACCAGCAGCGCCCGGATCGCCCCGCCGCTTGCGGCAAGGTGTGCCTGACACACCCTCACCGGAGCGGCACAGAAGCGATTGGTCGTGAATACGCCCGCAACCGTCGCAGTCGGGGCAAGCGCCATCAGCATCAGATCGCGACGACCGGGTTTGCGGATCGCCGCACGGGCGGTACCGATACGCAGGCCAGGGATCGCGAGCAGAGTCGATCGATCGGGTAAGGGGAGATTGACGGGCATGGCAGGCTCCGCGGTTCAGAGGCTCAAGGGCGCTGCAAGCCTGAGCGTTTCGTCTGGCCTCTCAGGCCAGACGGCCGTGACAAGCTTTGAATTTGCGGCCCGAGCCGCAGGGACAGGGGTCATTGCGGCCCACCTTGCGGCCGAAGCGCTTGAAGGGCTGGGCGGCCGAGTCGCCGGCCGCCGGCGCCTGCTGCAGTGCGAGCGCAATCGACTCGGCATCGGCATCCGGTGCAGCCGATGCGGCCTCGTTGAAATCGGCGTGCCCGTACTGGATATCGCTCGCGGCAGACTGACTGGCGATCTGCGCCTCAGCGCTCTGAGCTTCGCCTGCACTCTCGACCCGGACCGTCATCAGGATACGGGTGACATCGTTCCGAATGCGGCTCTGCATCAGCGCAAAGAGCTCGAAGGCCTCGCGCTTGTACTCCTGCTTGGGATTTTTCTGCGCGTAACCACGTAGATGAATGCCCTGGCGCAAGTGATCCAGCGCGGAAAGGTGCTCGCGCCAGTGCTGGTCGATCACCTGCAGCATCACCGAGCGCTCAAAGCCCGAGAACGGCTCGGCGCCCACCAAATCGATCTTGGTCTGGTAGTGGGCATCAGCCGCAGCGAGCACCGCCTCGAGCAGGCGCTCATCGTCCTGATCGCCCATCTCCGTGAGCGGCAAGGCGATCTGCCAATCGGTCTCGAGCAGTTTCTGCAAACCCCCAAGGTCCCACTGCTCTTCGACCGAGTCCTCGGGCACATGCTGACGGAAGAACTCGGTGAACACCTGATGCCGCAAATCCCGCACGCGCTCGGCGAACTCGCTCGACTCGAGGAGCGCATTACGATCGGCGTAGATGACCTTGCGCTGATCGTTCGCAACGTCGTCGTACTCGAGCAACTGCTTGCGGATATCGAAATTCCTGGCCTCGACCTTGCGCTGCGCGGACTCGATCGCGCGCGTCACCATGCCGGCCTCGATCGCCTCGCCATCGGGCAATTTCAGCCGGTCCATGATCGACTTCAGGCGGTCGCCCGCGAAGATCCTCAGCAACTGATCTTCCATGGACAGGAAAAAGCGCGAAGAACCCGGATCACCCTGCCGGCCTGAACGGCCGCGCAGCTGGTTGTCGATACGGCGCGACTCGTGCCGCTCGGTGCCGACAATGTGGAGCCCACCGGCTGCGATCACCTTGTCGTGAAGCACCTGCCATTCCGCGCGGAGGGTCTCCCGCCTCTCGGCACGCGCCAGGTCGGACAGCGCGGTGTCCGACTCGATGGCATCGAGCTCCCGGCTGATGTTGCCGCCTAGCACAATGTCGGTGCCACGACCGGCCATGTTGGTGGCGATCGTGATCATGCCGGGCCGGCCCGCCTGGATCACGATCTCAGCCTCGCGCGCATGCTGCTTGGCATTCAAGACCTGATGTGGGAGCTTTTGCTCATCGAGCAGGGCGGACAGCAGCTCGGAGTTTTCGATCGAAGTCGTGCCGACGAGCACCGGCTGGCCGCGCTCGTGGCAGTCCCGGATGTCGACGATGATGGCGTTGTATTTTTCGCGCGCCGTCCTGAACACCTGATCCTGGCGGTCATCGCGAACCATCGGTCGATGGGTGGGGATCACGACCGTCTCGAGACCGTAGATCTCCTGAAACTCGTAGGCCTCGGTATCGGCCGTCCCGGTCATGCCGGCGAGCTTGCCGTACATGCGGAAATAGTTCTGGAAGGTGATCGATGCAAGCGTCTGGTTTTCAGCCTGAATGGCCGCCCCTTCCTTGGCCTCGACCGCCTGGTGAAGGCCGTCGGACCAACGGCGGCCCGGCATCATTCTGCCCGTGAACTCGTCGACGATGATGATTTCGTTGTTTTGGACAACATAATGCTGATCGCGGAAATAGAGCGTATGCGCCCGCAGCGACGCCATCAGATGGTGCATCAGCACGATGTTCGACGGCTCGTAGAGGCTCGCGCCCGACGCAAGCAGCCCGATCTTTTCCAGGATCTGCTCGGCCTTCTCGTGACCGGCCTCCGACAGATGCACCTGGTGCGCCTTGCGGTCGACCCAGTAGTCGCCCGGCGGCTCAGGCTCATTGGACTTGGGCTCGGAGGCCATCGGCATGAGCAGAGGCGGGACCTGGTTCACCCGCAGGTAGAGCTCGGTATGGTCCTCGGCCTGACCCGAGATGATGAGCGGCGTGCGCGCCTCGTCGATCAGGATCGAGTCGACCTCGTCGACGATCGCATACTGGAGGCCCCGCTGCCTGCGGTCGGAGACCTGATGCTCCATGTTGTCGCGCAGATAGTCGAAGCCGAATTCGTTG
>JBIKTA010000390.1:0-3575 GCA_044348315.1 Burkholderiaceae bacterium
CAGGGTCAGCGTGAAGTCGGTGCCTGCGAAATCGGGGGTCACACTGAAGACCGATCCGTTGTTGGTGACAACGGTCGCCGTGCCGGAAGAAGCCGGCATGGCCGAGATCTGACCCGCCGCGGAGTGCAGGCGGATCTCGGCAAGCGACGCGTAATAATTGGTGGGCGACCCGGCACCGCCGACTGTCTGGTTGAAGACGATCTTGTAATAGGCGTAAGTCGGGGCAGATGAAAGGTTGACATCCGGGCCCCAGGAATGCGCGGCGGACGAACCGTTCAAGCCGGTCGCTGCTTCGCCGACCAGAGACCAGCGGTCGTCGCTCCAGGTCAGCGGCCGGTCTGACCCGTAGATCGAGAATCGGGTCGGGTTCCACTGCTGGGTGAACGAGTCGGGAGCCTGAAAATTGATCTTGGTCAGAGCGGTCGGCGATGACAGCTTGAACATCAGACCGCTATCGCGGCTAAGCGTGCTGTTGGCCGTGTTGCCGAATGTGTCACCGCTCAGGTACTTGGCGGTCGTGCCGTCGAAGGCGTTGGTCGGCATCTCCAGGTTAGTGTTCAAGGTAAACGGCGGGTAGTTCTCCGAACTCCCCGCCACATTGGCGACGTGGGTCCCCGCAACCGCGCTGGCGAGCGTGTAACCGATCCGGAAGTACTCGCTGCCGCTGCCCTCCGTGAGTGCGGCCTCGAATTTGTAGTACTTGCCCGCTTCGAGGTTGACCGCGCCGGTGTTTAGGACGAACGAGCTGCCAGATTGGTTCCCTTCGAAGCCTCCCCAGCCGTTGGCGGCGTTGTCGCGCGCGATGGCAATCACCGCGCCCGAGTCGTCACGCAAGCGGAACGTCACCGAGTCGTCGGCGGAGACCCAGAAATAGTAGCTCCCGGTCTGCGCCGGGCTGATCCAGCCCGACGCGATGCCGGTATAGCTGTCCGCACGGTTGACGCTGGTTCCGATCTCGAGATTGGTGGTCCACAACTCGGGCGTTGCGCCCGCGCGATTGAAGGTCCAGCCCTTGTCGGTGATCAGCGAACGCAGGTCGGGCAGTCCCGTCAACACTGTGGGTGCATTGTCGCTGGCTGTCAGGCTGAACGCACCACCTGAGTCCAGCTGGATGAGCGCTGGCACCGAAGCCGACACCGCCGGCGCAGCAGCGGTCCCGGTCGAGGAGGATGCGGCGTACTCGACCTCGCTGGTCTTGCCACTGACGTAGGCAGCCGCCAGGACCCCATCGTCGCCGACAGCGCCCAGAGCCGCAACTTCCCTGGCCGAAAGCGTTCGCCCCCAGAGGCCGATGGTGGCGACATCGATGGGACGGTTCTCATTGCCGTCATCCGCAAAGAAGAATGCGCTTCCGTTGGCCGCAAGGCGCAGGCGGGTCGCGTTGGTGAGGCTGAAGCTCGAAGCGAGCGAACCGTTGACGTAGGCCTGAACGGTGTTCGTGGTCTTGTCGGTGTCGACGACCAGCACGACCCGGTTCCACGTATTGGTCGACATCAGCGATGAGGACCAGGCGTACTGACCTGCAGTTCCGTTGGTGACGCCGATCTGACCGTTGGACCAGAAGAACTCCCCGTCAGAGTTGGCCGTGTCGTTGAACAGTGCCCGGCCGTTGCTGCCATCGGCAACGTTGATGTCAAACATCAATGTGTACTGATGGACCCTGCCCGTACTGACGCCTGCGCCGTTTGCGGCGATCCCATGGGCCACAGACAGATGGCTGCTGCCCGCGAGGGTTCCGTTCGAGGCCGTCGTGATCCCGGCGCTGACGGCAGTCGTCGCATAGGTCCTGGTCACCCAGTCCGCTGGCTGGTTGGCGCCGCCGGAGATGAAGGGCCGCGTACTGTCCAGAGCATTGGCATAGGTTTTCGGCGCAGTGGAGATCGGGCCCCCAGCGAAAGTGGCGAGCGCGACCAGCCCCTGCCTGACTGCAGACTCTGCAAGGACGCCGTCGTACTCTTTCGGGATCAGCCAGGCGCTGGGCAGGTTGGGCGTGCCGCCAAACGTCTCGCTTGGCGTTCCCGAGGCCGAGAAGGTGTAGCCGACCTGAACGTGCTCGCGGTTGAGCGCAATCGTTTCTTCGTTCGTCTCGTAACCGAGGATCTCGAACCGGTAGAACTCGCCCGCCTTCAGATAAATCGAGGCCGACTTGTTGGAATTGTTGTTGAAATTCTCGTTGGCGCCGTCGATTGAAGATCTGGATACGATCAGGTCGGTTGAACGATCCAGTTCCGCGCCGCCCGTCGTGCTCAGGTAGAAGCGGGCTGCGTCATTGGCTTTCAACGCAAAGCGGTAGTTGCCCGTCTCCGGAACCGTGAGCCAGCCGCTCAGGCGCATCGCAAAGTGGTCACCCATGTCGCCGCTCGGGGGAGCGGTGTCCAGCATGCCGTCCAAGCCGCTTTCGATGGAACGGGAGGGGTAGGAACCCACCGGAGTCGTCGCGGCGGTCTGCGTGCTGGCAAACAGTTCATCGAGCTTGATGAGGCTTTGCCCGGAACCGACGATGCTGCTGTTCAGCTGATAGAGCTCGCGCGTGAAGCCCGACCCGAGCTTGACCAGCTGGATCACCCGGCTGGTCGCTCTGCCGGCCGCGTCGCCGTCGGCAGATACGCTGACGGCCAACGCGTAGGGGACCACCGCGCCCGATACCCGGGCCACCGAGGCCGAACCCGTGAGCACGATACGACCCGTGGTCTGAAGATAGGTATTGAGGTCGGTCGCCGTGCCCGACAAGGTAAGGACCTTGCTCGCAGCGTCATAACTGGCCGACACGCCGCCGGCACCCGCCACATTGGCGCCATGGCTGGACTGCCCCGCTGCGAACAGCGATGACGACAAGGTGGCATTCGCCGACGGGCCGCTGCTCAGGGTCAGCCGCAGGTTCAGCTGCTGACCTGCATCGGAAGCACTTACGACGTCGCCGGCAAACTGGAGGCCGCCGGTACCGGCCACAACAGTGGCCGGCAGGCTGAGGCCCGGAGCCGCTGCCAGGCTGGACGCGAACCCGCCCGAGCGCTCGACACTCAAGAGCGATGCCTGTGCCGTCACGGCGCTGCGCACCACTCCGGCTTCCAGACGTTGGACGGTGGCTGTAAGCGAGTAGGTACTGGCCGATGCAACACCGTTGAACAGAACCCGTCCCGCCGTATCGAGGAATGCACGAAGGGCAGAGGCTGTGCCGCTCAGCGTCAGGCTGCTTGTGCCGCTGCCGCCAACCGTCACCGCGGCATCGCTGCCGCGGACCGTCAAGGTCGGCGAGGCACCGACCGGGCCCGCCCCCACCGCAAGCACCATGGTCAGTACTTCGCTGCTGCCCGACAGGGCATTGGCGAGGCGAACCTCGCCGTTGACCGAGCTCACCGCGAGACTGGACGGCAGGGCCAACGCAGGCAGCGTGCCGGCGGAAGCTGTACCCGCCCCGGCCACGACGGCGATGGTTGCACTGGCCGCGCCGCCGACAGCGATGCTGCCGCTGCCGCTGGCCCGCAACCGGTCGGCAGCAAGGTAGGCATTTAGTTGCTCCGGGGTCCCGTACAAGCTGACGGTTGTGCCGGTACCACCGCTCAAGGCGGCTGCGC
>JBIKTA010000391.1:0-3569 GCA_044348315.1 Burkholderiaceae bacterium
TGCTGTCCGAGCGATTCCGACAAGCGTCGGCTGAGCAGCCGTGCGAGGACGTCTGGTGCGCCGCCGGTGGCGTACGGCACGATCATGCGAACCGGCTTTGCGGGCCATTCCTGGGCTGCCGCCACGCTGGGCAAGACCATCGCGGCAGCCAGCGTGAGCACTCGTAAGATGCGGGCAGGAAGAAATCTCATCGCGTTCTCCAGTAAGTGGCTTAAGGGATCAGAAAGGCTGAGTCAGCATCGGGAAAGCCTGATCACAGTTGGTCAGTTCAACCTTCTTCAGAAGGATCTGCAAGCCGCCGCCCGATCGGCGCAGCGTATGGGTGAGGCGACCGCCAAAGAAACGCCGCTCCGCACCCGGCCTGTCCTCGAGCATCAGGAATTTTGATCGCACCCGATACTCGTTGCCGTCTTCAGCGACCCATTCGAGCTTGAAGTTCGACAGCACGCGTACGCAGGTCGACCGGGGGTCCTGACAGTGGATCATGGGGTGATTGAGCCGCTGGATGCGGGTCTTCATCGTGTGCTTGTCATCGTAGAAGAGCGATACGTGGTTGAGCCAGTTGGTCTGGTCGCGCGCAGCCGGCGCCCAGTAAACGGCATCCTCGGCAAACAGGGCAGCCCAATCGTCAAAGCGCTGCTCGTCCAGCAGTTCGGCTTCATGTTCGATGAAGTCGCGGAGCACCTCGATCGCGAGGGCGGGCTGGGTAGCCTGTTTCATCAGGGTGGCGGTACTCATCTCAGTGTCCTTGTTCGTGTCGGGTCAAGCGCACATCAGGTCGCGCCACATCTGGTGTTTGGCGCGCATGCCCACTTCGCTCGAGCGTGGTCCAAACATCACCCCGTTACCCTCATCAATCTCGGCGCCGATCCCGCGGGCCAGCAGCACCCAATCCGTCCCTTGCGTCTGCAGCCCCTGCTGGCAGCGCTCGAAGGCCTCGAGGTCGTCGGTCTGGATGAACGAGGAGGCCGAATGGGTGATGTTCACGAATTTCACGAGGTCGTTCGAAATCTTTTCGGGCGCGCCCTTCAGACGCACCGGCCAGATCTCCACCTCGGTCAGGTCGACTGCGATGGGTTTGACGATGCGAACCGATGTCTGTGCCATCAGGATGTCGGTCGTCGGGAACAGGGTGAGACTGTGTCGGCGGTTCTTCATGATCTCGGCGGTGCGTTCCTCGCCAAATTTGGCGACCATGATGGCGCGGTATTCTTCGATGTCACCGCCCCGCTGTTCCTTGTCAAAGAGCGATTGCTCCGAGCTGTGGCCGTTGCGAAAGCCCCGGACGCCGAGCTGCGACACGACGGCTTCGCCGTTGGGGGCAAAGAAGGGCGCCGCTCCGCCCTCGGCGCCCGCCCGCCGTTGGAACTGTCGTCCATCCGGGCCGACGGTCGATGCATGGCAGGCCGCCGGGTGGTAGGTGTCGGCCATGTTGTCCATCTGCAGCTTCCAGTTGCCCCGGTAGGTGTAACGGTGGCAACCCGCCCAGAACTCGACCTCGCCATCGGGCGCGCGGTCGACCATCTCGTCAATGCCCCGAATCGCTTCGCCGAGGTACTCCCTGAGCGGCATCACGGCCGGGTCCTGGCAGGCAAAGACAAAGCCCCGGTAGTTTTCGACCCGGGCAAGCGGCGCCATGCCGAACTGGGAATCGTCGAGCAGACCCTCCGGAAAGTCCCTCAACATCGGCACCCCAGCCCGCGACCCGTCGGGGTGAAAGCCCCAGCCGTGGTACATGCAGGTGAAGATGCGCTGGTTGCCTCGTACGCCTGAGAGCACCTTGGCACCGCGATGACCACAACGGTTGTAGAGGACGTGCACCTTGCCGCGCTCATCGCGGCTCAGCGCGATGGGCTGGCGACCGATCGTGGTGCAGTAGTAATCGCCCGCGTTCGGAACCTGGCTGTCGTGACCCACAAAGACCCAGGTGCGACCGAAGATCTTGTCGAGTTCGATCTCAAAGATCTGGGGGTCGATGTAGATCGAGCGATGCACGCGGTCAGGCAGCACCAGGTTGCGGAAATGCTCGTTGTTGTAGGCACTCATTCGACAGTCTCCGTGGAAATCAAGCTCAGCGAACCAGTACGCCTTTGCCCAGGCTCTGGTCGAACTGGTAAAGGCCGTTCAGGAACATCTTGTGGCGTTCGTAGTACATCTGCTTGCGCGGTGCGGGCGGGGTACGATCAATGGGCTCGCCGGACTTGAAGATGTAATCAAAACGTGAGGGTTTCTGCAGCAGCGTGATGTCCCGGGTCGGGTCGCCGTCGATCACGAGGATGTCCGCGTATCGTCCCGCCTCGAGCTTGCCAACCTCATGGCCGATCCGTTTCATCACCTGGGTGGGTGCGAGCGTGCCGGCATGAATGGCCTCGAGCGGCGACAGGCCCATCATTTCGACGAAGATCTGCATCTCGCGGGCATGCCAGTGACCGTAGGGAATCGGCGACCAGCCGCTCTCAGAACCCTGCGCGATCCGCACACCCGCCCGATACGCCCGCGGAATGTTGGTGATCGCCGCATCGACCTCGCGCTTGAAGGCGTCCGATATCGATGCGCCAGCGCTGGGCGGGTTGGCTTCGAGGATATTCACCAGCAGGGGAAGCGTGGGGATGATCAGGCAGTTGTTCTTCATGCACCAGTCGATACCCTCGTCATCGATGAAGGAAGCATGAAAGATCACATCGAACCCAGCTTTCGCGGCAAACTTGATCGAATCGCGTGACCGTGCATGCACGGTACAGATCCGGCCCAGTCGGTGCGCCTCGTCGGCGATGATCTTGAATTCCTCGTAGGTAAAGGCCGCGCCGTCGAGCGAGTCGGGGGTGATCAGCGAATCGTTCGAGCCGGACACCTTGATCGCATCGACGCCATCCTTGACCTGGTAGCGGATCTGCTCGATCAATTCGTCTTTGGATTTGATGAGCACGCCGGCCTGCCCGGGCGGATACTGCATTTCGTTCGGAAACGAATCCTCCAGACCCTGATGCGAGGTCAATTGCTTGCCCGATACCGTCAAGCGCGGCCCGGGGAACATGCCACTGTCGATCGCGTCACGAACGGACTGCGCGATGTTGTAGGTTGTTGCAGCGTCGAACGCGCTCGTGACGCCTGCCTGCAGCACCTTCCTGGCGTTCCAGATGGCCTTGAGTGTTCGGAATTCGACGGGGGTGTAGAGCGCGAGTTCCTCTTCCGATCGCGCTTCACCAAAGGAAATGTGGATGTGCGCATCGATCAGTCCCGGCATGATGCTGCGGCCGGGAAGGTCGATCTCGGTGTACTCGCCCGATTTGAATCGTGCAGGCAGCGCCGATGCTTTGCCCACCCAGGCGATTCGTTCGCCTTCGGTGACGACTGCACCTTGGGCGATGGGCTTGCCGAGGGTGCCGTCGATCACCTTGCCCTTGAGGATGTAGCTTTTTGTCGTATTGCTTGGGGTCATGACTGCTCCCTGTCAATGTTGCCCGGGTCGCCTGAAGAATGATTCAGCCAGGGCGAGGAATTTAGCAGGATGCTCGAACGCCACCGAGTGTGAGCAGCGTCCCAGCAAAACGAGGTCCGCGTGTGGCATC
>JBIKTA010000392.1:0-3562 GCA_044348315.1 Burkholderiaceae bacterium
ACCCAAGGGATGGCCGAAATTGCTGCCCCGAGGCGGCAAGGCGAAACCCAGGCGGTCGCGGAAGTGGTCCTTGGCGGCCTCGAGGTCGCGCGCGAGCACGCGCACATGGTCGAGGCCATGAATACTCAGTGGCGAATGGGTCGGATTCATCAGCTGGTCACCTCGAGGAAAGCGGCCGGCTGCGCACGGGCTCGGGCGTCCGGATGCACCGTGCGCGCCGCCGCCACGGGCCAGCCCGGCGAAAGATCAGCGGGCTCCAGACCCAGCGTCACGAAACGCAGGCGTGTGCCGGGCGCTCGGGGGAAATCGATTGGAGCCGGCGGTGCCAGAGCGTGGCTGCGGGCTTCGATGGCATAGACCCCGTGGGGAGTGTGCGCCTCACCGTGGATGCGCAGCAATCGCGCCCCCAGCGAGTCGGTGAGCGTGTGCAGCCACTCGCCGATGGCATCGAGTGCCTGAGCATGCGGCCAGCCCAGTACGAAGTCCTCGATGCTCTGATCATCACGCGCGCGCAGAGCCTCAGCCGGGCCCAGGCTTTCCGACCAGTGCCGCCCGTTCAGTTCGAGTGACTCGCTGCCAGCCGATGCGCCGTCCATCCAGTGATCGGCGATCCAGGCATCATCACCCTCTGCCCAGGTGGTGACCGCGGCCACGCGGCAGGCAGCATTTGCGGCGGCCGATCGATTGAGCTCGATCAGCGCATCGCCCGCCTGCCCCGCAGCGGCCGTGACGATGATGCGCTCGAACGGGGGCACCTCTGCCTGCGTGCGCTTGCGAAACAGGTCCAGGAGGCTCGCGGTCATGCTGGCTCCGGCCCGACAACACGCGCAGGCGGTCGCTGCAAAGTTGGCCTCGAGCAATGTGGGGTCGTGCACCACCCATGCGGCATGTTGGATGTTGCTTCGAAGCCGCCGCAGCGTGGCCTCGTCAGCTCCCGAGATCACCGTGATCGGCAGGCGCGGTGCTGTCATGGTCAAACCCGCTCCAGCCGATTGCCGATGGCCTCGAGCGCGCAGGCCAGCGCCGCCGCCCGTACCGCGTTTCGGTCGCCTTCGAATACGTGACGTCGGACCTCGGCGCGCCCGCCGCGGGTAGCGGTGGCGATATAGCAGGTGCCGACCGGGTCGCGCTCGCTGCCGCCTCCAGGGCCCGCATACCCCGTGATCGCGACACTGATGCCGGCGCCTGAATGCGTGATGGCACCTTCGGCGAGGCCTGCGGTCACTTCGGCGCTGACCGCCCCGTGTTCGGCCGCGACCGTATCGGCGAGCCCAAGGCCGCTCGCCTTGGCGCTGTCGTGATAGAGCACGAAGCCCCGTTCGAAGATGCGTGAGGCGCCCGGCACCGAGGTCAGGCAGGCCGATACGAGGCCGGCCGTGCAGGTCTCGGCTGTCACGATGCGCACGCCCGCCCGATCAGCGGCTTCGAGTGCGCGTGCGGCCTTGTCGAGACAATCGCGGTCAAACATCAGGCAGTCCTCCGGGTCATCCGCGGGTGTTGCGGTGAAGGGCGCCGCCCTTCATGACGACGTGCAGTCGGGCGCGCTCCTCCAGGATGCGGATGTCCTCCAGGGGGTCGCCGTCGACGATCAACAGATCGGCCAGCCGGCCCGGCTCGATCAGGCCGACATCAGTGCGTCCGATACAGTGCGCAGCGTCCGAGGTCGCTGCCACCAGCGCCTGCATCGGGCTCATGCCCAGCCAGTCGACCATGAATCGGAGTTCGACCAGGTTTTCGCCGACCAGCAGTCGGTGCGACTGATCGGTGCCGAATGCGACCCGCACGCCCCGGCGCACAGCGTCTTTCCAGAGTGGAATCTGGCGCTGCATGCGTTCGTAGATCTCGAGTTCCTTCACGTCTTCGGCGGCGAGTTGCTGTCGGTCCCAGGCGGTGTTGCTGCGACGATGTTCGAGGGACAGGGGTACCAGCGCGAGCGTGGGCACCCACCAGGTGCCCTGTGCAATCATCTGCTCGACGCAGGCCTCGTCGATGAACCAGCCGTGCTCGAGCGAATGCACCCCGGCCGCAAGCGCGGTGCGAATGCCCTCGACGCCTTCAGCGTGAACGGCAACGCCTTTCCTGCGCATCGCGGCCTCGGTGACCGCGACCCGGATCTCCTCGACGGTGAACTGTGCCTCGTCCCAGGAGTCGGTGACCGAGGTGATTCCGCCGGTCGCACAGATTTTGATGAAGTCGGCGCCCGCCATCAGCAGCTGGCGAACCAGCCGACGGACCTCGTCGACGCCGTCTGCGACCGGGCTGGGCAGCCAGGCGCGCTTCTGGATGCGCATGCCTGCGGGCACCCAGGCATCGCCATGACCGCCCGTCTGCGAGATCATCGCGATCGAGATCAGCAGCCTGGGCCCCGCGATGTAGCCGTCTTCGATGGCCTGTCTGAAACCCGCGTCGGCACCGCCCATGTCGCGTGCGGTGGTCACGCCACAGGCGAGCGTCTCCTCGAGAATGGCGGTCGACCGGAGCACGTTGTAGGTCGGCGTATTGAGCAGGTGCTGCCGCATGTCGCGTGCACGGTAGGTGCCGTGCACATGGCAATCGATGATGCCGGGGAGCACGGTCCGGCCGGCCGCGTCGATCACCGTCGCGCCGGCCGGCACGTCCAGATCACGCCCGACCGCAGTGATGCGATCGCCCTGGATCAGAATGGTGGCTTGTGGGAGCGGGTCGTGGCCGCTGCCGTCGATCAGTCGTGCGCCGGTGATCGCGATGCTGTTCAAATCAGTCCTCCAGGGAAACGAATACGTTCTTGACCTCGGTGTAGAGCTCGAGCGCATGAAGGCCGAGCTCACGCCCGATTCCGGACTTGCCGCGCCCGCCAAACGGAGCGAGGAAACCATAACGACTCGCGCTGCCGTGCGAATTGATGCTCACCATGCCGGTGCGCAGCCCTCGCGCCAGGCGCAGTGCCCGCCCGATGTCTCGTGTCCAGATCGAGGCATTGAGGCCGTAGGGACTGTCGTTGGCAATGGCGAGTGCCTGCGCCTCGTCGTCAAAGCCAATCACGACGGCAACCGGTCCGAAGACCTCTTCCTGAGCAATCGCCATCCGGTTGTCGACCTGGTCGAGGATGGTCGGCGCGTAGTAGGCGCCGTGATCAAGTCCTGCGGGTGCGCCGCCGCCCGCGCGCAGCCGGGCACCGGCCGCGCAGGCGGCCTCGACATGGCGATGCACGCTGTCCCACTGGCCACGTGAGACCAGGGGCCCGATCTCGGTCGATGGATCGCGGGGATCACCCAGACGAGCGCTGGCACTGGCCGCGATGAAGGCCTCGAGAAAGGGCTCGAGCGCGGCGCGCTCGACCAGCACGCGGGTGCGCGCCGAGCAGCTCTGGCCGGCGTTGCCAAACGCTGCCTTGACGGCTTCCCGGGCCGCGCGTCCGATATCCGCATCGGCAAAAATGATGTTGGGGCTTTTCCCCCCGAGCTCGAGCGTGACCCGCTTGATGTCGGGCGCGGCCATCGCCATGAGCGTCGCCCCGGTCGTGGTTTCCCCGGTGAAGCTGATCTTGTCGATTGCCGGATGGCGCGCGATCGAGGCACCGAGT
>JBIKTA010000382.1:0-3621 GCA_044348315.1 Burkholderiaceae bacterium
GAAAACGCACGTCGACGCCGCGTTTGGAAAACTTGGAGACCATGACGTCGCGGACCTGCTCGAGCTTGAAGTCATCGTCGGCAAATGCGGTGAGTTCGCGTTCCTTGATTTCGATTCGGGCGTCCGAACCCTTGAAATCGAAGCGGGTGGAGATTTCCTTGTTGGCCTGGTCGACCGCATTGCGCACCTCGACGGCATTGGCTTCACAAACGATATCGAATGAGGGCATGTCATTTCTCCTTGAATTCAGTCGAGTTTCTTTTCGAGGAACACCGCTCGGCCCATGGCCGGGTCGAGTTCGTAGGGACGAAAACCGCAGGCTCGATAGACCGCGTCCGCGCGACGGTTACCCTCGAGCACTTCGAGGGTGAGCTTGCAGCAGCCGCGCGTGCGCGCTCCGCTTTCGGCCGCATCGAGCAGCGCCCGGCCGATCCCCCGCCCGCGCCAGTCGGCGCTCACCACGATGTCATGGATGTTCAGCAGCGGTCTCGCGCGAAACGTCGAAACGCCTTCGAAGCAGTTGATCAGGCCGATCGGCTGATCGCCGATGAAGGCGAGCCAGCCTGCGTAGTGCGCCCGTGCTGCGAGCAGGTCGGGCAGGCGCGCCATGGCGCTCGGGTCGAGCGGCGCATGCCCACCCTCGGGGGTGCAGGCATATTCATCCAGAAGCGAGAGCAGTGCGGCGCGATGGTCGGGACGCTTCAGGTCTACTGCGGCGATGGTGAGCGCGTCGGGGAGGGTGCGCGCGGTCGGTGTCGACGTCATGGGCGGCCTCATGGGCGGATCTTGGATTCGAGTTCTGACCAACGGTCGAGGCAGGTCATCAGTTGGTTTTCGATCTCGGCAAATCGGCTGTGCAGTTCGTGGATGGCCGAGGTCGACGCTCCATAGGTGCCCGGGTCGGCGATACGGTCAGACAACAGTTTCTGTTCGGCTTCGAGCGCCTCGATTTGTCCTGGCAGCGCGTCGAGCTCGCGCTGCTCCTTGTAGCTGAGCTTTTGCCGCGCGGGCGGAGCGGCGTCCGAAGATGAACGCCCGTTCAGCATGGTCGAAGACTTCCCTGCGGCGCTCGCTTTCGTCGCCGGGCTCCCCGTCGGCTCTTCTGCCCGGCCCGACGCGCCGGTCTTCACCGGGCGAGCACTGTCGCCCGAGACCGAGCGTTGCGCCGCGGCCGCCTGATCGGCCGCGCGCCGACCCCGTGCCGCGATCACATCGCTGTAGCCGCCGGCGTACTCGACCCATCGGGCCTCACCCTCGAAGGCAAGCGACTGCGTGACCGCCGCATCCAGGAACGCCCGGTCGTGGCTCACCAGCAGGATCGTGCCCGAATACTCGGTCAGCAGTTCCTCGAGCAATTCCAGGGTGTCGATGTCAAGATCGTTGGTCGGCTCATCGAGCACCAGCAGATTGGCCGGTCGTGCAAAGAGGCGTGCCAGGAGCAGCCGGTTGCGCTCACCGCCCGACAGGCTCTTGACGGGCGAGCGGGCGCGTTCGGGGGCAAACAGGAATCGGCCGAGGTAGCTCATCACATGGGTGCGAACGCCGCCAATCTCGATCCACTCCGAGCCTGGGCTGATGGTCTCGACCAGGCTCGCCTCCTCATCGAGTTGGGTCCGCAATTGATCGAAGTACGCCACCTGCAGGCCGGTGCCGATCCGCACCTGACCCTCGTCCGGTGCGAGTTCACCGAGGATCAGCCGCAGCAGCGTGGTCTTCCCCGCGCCGTTCGGGCCGATCAGGCCGATCCGGTCGCCGCGCTGGATGACCGTCTCGAGTTCGCGCACGAGCCATGGCCCCTCGTTCCAGCGCTTGCTCACGCCCTGTAGTTCGGCGACAAGACGGCCTGAACGCTCGCCGGTATCGACCTCCAGCCGCGTGCGGCCCATGCGTTCGCGCCGTTCCGAGCGTGCTTGCCGGAGGGCTTCGAGCCGACGGACCCGGCCCTCGTTGCGGGTACGGCGCGCCTCGACGCCTTTACGGATCCAGACCTCTTCTTGGGCGAGCAGCCGGTCGAATTTGGCGTTGACCTGGGACTCCTGTGCGAGTTCGTCCGCCTTGCGGGTCTGGTAGGCGGAAAAATCGCCGGGGTAGCTGCGCAGCCGACCGCGATCGAGTTCGACGATCCGTGTGGCGACGTTGTCCATCATCTGTCGGTCATGGGTGATGAAGAGGGTGGCCGCTCGCCGCTCGACCAGCAGCTGCTCGAGCCAGTGGATGGCATCGATATCGAGATGGTTGGTGGGCTCATCGAGCAACAGCAGGTCGGGCTCGAGGACCAGCGCGCGGGCGATGGCGACGCGCTTGCGAAGCCCGCCCGAGAGCTGTGCGACCTTTGCCGTCGGGTCGAGCGCGAGCTTGCTGAGCATGCGGTCGATCTGGTGGGTCAGATCCCAGGCGCCGCCCGCTTCGAGCGCACCCTGAAGCCGCGTCATGTCCGCGAGGAGCTCGGCGTTGTCGGGCTCGGTTTCAAGCCGGCCCACCACCGTGCGCCATTGGGTGAGGCTCGTTGCGTGTTCAGCGAGACCGGCCGCCACCGCCTCGAACACCGAGTGATCGGGGTCGAAGGCGGGTTCCTGCGGCACATAGGCCTGTGTGAGTCCGGACCGACGGACGATTTCGCCTTGATCGAGTGTGAGGTCTCCGGTGATGGCCTTGAGCAGCGAGGACTTGCCGGTGCCGTTGCGACCGATCAGGGCGATTCGCTCCCCGGCCTCGATGCTGAATTCGGCCGCATCGAGCAAGGCCACATGGCCAAAGGCGAGGTGAGCGTCGGACACGCTGAGAAGCGTCATGTCGGGGGGAGCCTCTTGAGGGGGGGGCATCGGAGCGATAATCCTCGATTGTAACGAGCTGGCGCACGCCAAGGAGGCAAGCAATGACGATGGAATTGTTCGACCTGACCGGCAAGGTGGCCGTCGTGACCGGCGGCAGCCGCGGGATCGGGCGGGCGATCTGTCTGCGGCTTGCCGAGCACGGCGCCCGGGTCGTGGTGTCGAGCCGAAAACTCGAGGCCTGTCAGGAAGTGGTCGATGCGATCACCGCGCGGGGCGGCACGGCGGTCGCACGCGTCTGCCACATCGCGAAAAAGGAGGACCTGCATGCGCTCGCCGACGCCACCGAGTCGCAGTGGGGCGGGATCGACATCCTGGTGTGCAACGCCGCAGTCAACCCTTATTTCGGGCCGGCAGCCGGCATGAGTGACGAGGCCTTCGATCGGGTGATGAACTGCAATGTGCGCAGCAACTTCTGGCTGGCCAATAGGGTGGTGCCCGGCATGGCCGAGCGCGGGCGGGGCGGCTCGGTCATCATCATCTCATCGGTCGGCGGCTTCCAGGGCTCGAACAAGATCGGTGCCTACAACATCTCCAAGGCAGCCGACATGCAGTTGGCCCGCAATATCGCGATCGAATGGGGGCGTCAGGGAGTGAGGGCGAATTGCATTGCTCCCGGTCTGGTCCGCACCGATTTCGCCCGGGCGCTTTGGGAGGACCCGGGCATTCTCGCGCGCACGGTCAAGCACTCGCCCTTGCAGCGGATCGGTGAGGCGGACGAGATCGCCGGTGCGGCCGTGTTTCTGGCCGCACCCGCTTCAGGATTCATGACCGGTCAGACCCTGGTGAT